>JAZSRJ010000015.1:0-8360 GCA_045538425.1 Clostridia bacterium | reverse complement strand
ACTGGTTTGGTCAATTACATAAGGTATAAACATACATACTCCCTAGTTTTTAGAAGCCAAGAAACCAAACAATTTGTCCATCAAAATATCATTTTGCAAATGCATCATAGCATGATCATCAAGACTTGCTTTTTGATCTTTAACAGTTTTGTTGTTTTCTTTAGCCATTTCTTTAATCTTAGCATCTACATCTTCTTTTGTTACTTTGATATCTTCTTTTTCGATAATAGCACGAAGTGCCAAACGAACTTTTACATTATTAAGAGCATTTTTCTTTTGATCTTTTCTAATGTCTTCAATTGTGATGTTCATATATTTTACATAATCTTCTAAAGTTATACCTTGATACATGAGACGATAGTTCATATCTTCGAGCATTCTGTCGATTTCTTGTTCTACCATACAAGCAGGAACTTCTACTTCCATATTTTTCACAATTGCTGCAATCAAATCATTTTCAAAATCTCTTTCAGCATGTTGTTGTGCATGTTCTAAAAGATGTTCTTTTGTATGTTCTTTAAGTTCGTTCAAAGTTTCAAATTCACTAACAGAACTTGCGAATTCATCATTAAGTTCTGGAAGTTGTTTTTCTTTAACAGCATTGATCACTACTTCAAATACTGCAGGTTTTCCCTTTAATTCTTCTGCATGATAATTTTCTGGGAATGTAACTTTTACATCTTTTTTATCGCCTTTTTTAAGACCTACTAATTGATCTTCAAAAGTATCAATAAAACTATGGCTACCAATTTCTAGATCAAATCCAGTAGCTGTACCACCATCAAACTTCTTACCATTGACGCTTCCACTAAAGTCAATATTAGCAGTATCACCATTAGCAATTGCTCTTTCTACTTCAACGAATCTTGCTTGAGATTGTCTCATGTTTTCAAGTTCTGCATTTACTTCTTTTGCAGATACTTTTGCTTCTTTTTTAGCAACACCAAGGCCTGTATAAGCACCAAGTTTTACTTCAGGACTAACAGTAACAGTTGCAACCAAAACAACCCCTTTGTCATCCATAGACTTAATATCAAGAGATGGTTGATCTACTACTTCTAGATCCTTTTCTTTATTCAAAACTTGTGTATATGCTTTTTGGAATGCAGTATTCAATGCTTCATCTAAAAAGACACCTTTACCATAAAATTTTTCAATAATATGTCTTGGAGCTTTTCCTTTACGAAAACCTTGAATATTGAATTTTCCTTTCATTGTTTCGTAAGCTGTTTGTACTTCTACTTCCCATTCTTTTGCAGGGATGGTAATTTCAATAGCTACTTGGCTATTTTGTTTTTTCTCAATTGTGTATTTCATAATATCTCCTTTCGTTAACCTCTTTGCCATTGTATCACACTTTAGAAAAATATGCTAGCACTTATGACATGTTTTAACAAAAAAAATCGTAAATAATTACGATTTTTTGTAGTTATTGTGGATTATTGCATTAGTGCAGAAGTCCCAACCCAAATCAAAACAATTGCCATAAAGACAAACACGATCATGCGCATTTTGTAAGACTTAAGTTGTGTTTTTACGCCTTTATTCTCTTCTTCATTAAAAAAGTCTTCCCAACCATCTACCCTTCTAGAATAATCTTTTTTACTCTTAGAAGTTGTTATTGTCAATACAATACATATTGCAGCAAAAACATACATCGTTAGTGCAGTAAATATGGTTGCGTATGCAGATAAAATCATAAAAACCAAACCAAGAACAACCAAAACAATCAGTGTTGTTATTAGTTTTTTATTATTCTTCACATTCTACTCCTATAGGAACATAACTACTGCAATAATGATAACAGCAATTAGCCAAACAATAATGAATCCCCAATGTCTTTTGCTTCTTGCATAGAAGAAACCACAAGATGCAGTAACCAAATATGCAATAATGTTACCAACAAGAGTTAGTGCACTAGCAACACTAGGAATAAATCTTGCAAGCAATAATGCAAGAGCAATAAATACGATTGCAATATAAGAACAGAAATTAACAATTCTTCTCCAACCGCCAGTTGATGTTGTTGACATATCAATACCTCCCTATTATTTAGTATATTCTAGCATAACGCACAAAAGTTGTAAAGCAAATGGACTAGACTATTGTATTTTTTCCAATCCATCCAAAATATTTTGAAAATAAGATGGTAATGGTATTTCAAAAGTCATTGATTTTCCTGTTGTTGGATGTGTCAATTGCAGTTTGTAAGCAACCAACAACTGTCCCGCAAGTTTGAATGCACAAGCATGTGGATTGTATAATGGATCACCAACAATTGGATGATTGAGTTTTTGACTATGAATTCTAATTTGATGTGTTCTACCCGTCTTTAACTGATACTCCACAAGTGTATATCCTTTATAAAAAGCCACTGGCTTATATAAGGTATGCGCCAATTTTCCTTTACTTTCTTCAACCTCATCTTTTTTTAGTCGATTATGTATATCTCTTCCCAAATAACTAATTCTTTCGCCACTTTCTGTAACATACCCATCCACTAAAGCAAGATAATATCTATGACAAGTTTTGTCTTGTATTTGTTGTGCCAAATGTGCATGTGCCCTATCATTCTTAGCCACAACCAACAATCCACTTGTATCTTTATCTAGTCTATGTACAATCCCTGGACGATATGTCCCATTAATATGACTCAAACTTTGCATATGATATAAAAGCGCATTAACAAGTGTTCCATGTCTATTACCGATCGCAGGATGAACAACCATTCCTTGTGGTTTATTGATGATTGCCAAATCTTCATCCTCATAGACAATATCTAACGGAATATTCTCAGGATCAGCAGATAATTCTTCTTTGACAAAATCACCCAATATCAACTCATCCCCCGCTCTCAATTGATAACCAGCTTTCACTTTGGCATCGTTGACCAAGATATCCCCTGATTCTATCATCTTTTTGATTTGACTACGCGAAAGACCTGCGTAAAAATCCATCAACAACTGGTCAAGTCTTTCTTGTTTATTCTCCTCGATGATCACTTTCTCCATTCATCGTCTCCTTATGATCTTCTTTTGTATATTGTGATTTTTCAACCACTCTATCCCCGTCGAGTATTGTCTCCTTTTGGTCTAACATTTTTTGGTCTTCATTCTCTACAACTGCTTGTTTTTGTTCTTTGGTATGATAAAACAACAAATAAATAGCAATACAAATAACTCCAACCACCAAAAACGTATCAGCCAAATTAAATACGGTTGGGAAAAATGTAAAGTACACAAAATCTCTTACATAATGATAAGCCAATCGATCGATCAGATTGCCAATACCTCCAGCATAAAACAATATGACACCAATAAAGAACCATTTGTTTTTTGTTGGCATTTTCCAATCAATTACCATCATCACAACCAACATAACAGCACTAAACCCAATTAAAAAGATGGTTTGGCCACCAAGCATACTAAATGCTGCACCTTCATTGCTTTGGTAACGCAAATAGAAAAAGTTAGGAATAACTTCTATTCCACTTGGATCAAGTACCCCATTATTATGAAGTCCTTGCATAATGGATTTTGTCCACAAATCCAAAAACAACAATACAAGAACCACTGTTAATTTTATAATAATATTACCATATTTTTTCATATCTTTATTGTATCGTATTTTTTCAAAACACACAATAAAAACAAAGAGAAAAATGAAATTGACTTTTCTCTTTTGACAAAATTAGACCTCTATGACAATACAAGCCCAATTGATTGCCATATTTTTGTGTGACGAATTAAGCAAGATTTTACAATATATCCTACACCAGCGTCGTTGAGCAACCCATCTACTAGCCCTGCTAGATTATCTTGCACTTCAATTAATTTTGTGTGAAGCATCAACATATCTTCATTGAGATGACTGGAAAGAGCTATTTCAATTTTGGATTGCAACACGTTATATTGTGTCAAGATATCTTGGATGTCTGCACTCGCCTGAATAGATGTTACTACTTTTGTATCAAGATTATTACTAATCCAATACAACTCTTGGAATGTACTCTGCAACAATTCAAAACCTCCTTCAATTAGGAGTATTTCATCTTTTGCCAAATCTTTATTCCCTCTATATTGATGTTGAATTTTCCATTCGGTATACGACACATTATATGGTGTATCCTGCAAATTGTTAACAACATTTTCTGCCTCTTCTTTCGTAGGATATACATTACCTACTACATAATATATATCCTTATCTTGATACACATAACCACCAGCACCTGTCACATTGCTTCCTCTCGCAACTTCCAACGCTTCTTCTTGTGTAGCATAATTACCTAAAAGCACAACATATATTGTCGTGTTTTGTTTTTTCTTCTTTCCAATAGATATGGACCAACCATAAGATTTTCCAGTAATCCAACCACTCATCATATCTGCAGATATAACCAAAACCACACTCACACATAAAAAAAGCAAAACTCGTCCAAAAGCCTTTAACCTACCCTTTTTTCTATATCCATGTATTACTCCATCATAATTTTTTGGCATACTCTCTTGCATTTCCCCCAAAGCACTTTGTTATACTTGTTATAGTAAAATATGCACTTGCAAAAAATTGTATGAGCAACTTTACCAAAAAATAAAAAAGGAGATCAATATGAAATTAAAACCACTCTATGATAGAGTTATTTTGACTTTACAACCAAACACTGAACAAAATGGTATCTATCTACCTAAAGATAATCAAGAAAGACCAGATATCGCCATTGTTGTCGCATGTGGAACAAAAGAAGATGGAAGTCCATTATCTATTTGTGTTGGTGACAAGGTATTATACAATCCATATGTATGCAACGAATTTGAAATAGAAAACAAAACCTATATCTTAATCAAAGAAAGCGATATACTTGCTGTTGTTGAAAAGGAGGAACTATGAGTCAACTATTGGTTAGCGGGAATACCGCCCTACAAAGTCTAGAAAAAGGCATCACAAAACTTGCCAGTGCTGTCAAAATTACACTTGGGCCAAAAGGTCAAAATGTGATTATTGATCAAAACAACACCCCTCTTATCACCAATGATGGTGTCACAATTGCAAAAGCGATTACTTTAGATGATCCCATTGAAAATATGGGTGCTAATATTCTAAAATCAGTCTCTATCAAAACCAATGACCTTGCCGGAGACGGAACAACCACTGCATGCGTTTTGGCTGAAGCAATGGTTAAAAATGGGCTTAAAAACTATATTGCGGGAGCAGACCCACTACAACTTAGACAAGGCATGCAACTAGCGGTAGAAAAAGTAGTAGAATATCTAGACAAAATAGCCATTCCTGTCAGCAGTTCTAAAGATATCTACCAAATTGCTTCCATTAGTGCTGGTAGTCCTTACATTGGACAACTCATCAGTCAAGCATTCCAGTCCATTGGCATTCACGGAACAATCACCATTGAAGACTCAAAAACAACCAAAACTGAATGTCAAGTCGTAGCCGGATATAGTTTTGATCGAGGATACCTATCCCCTTATTTTTGCAATCAAGAAAAATTGGAAGTGAAGATGACCAACCCTCTACTTCTATTTTGCCACGAACCTATTCACAAAATCCAACAGATCTTAAAAGCCTTAGAATTATCCAATTCTCTTAGTCGCCCATTATGTATTATTGCTAGCGATATTGACCAAGAAGTATTACAAGCTCTTATCGTCAACAAATTACGTGGCACACTTAATATTACTTGTGTGAAAGCACCAGACTTTGGAGATAGACAAAAAGCAATCCTAGAAGATATGGCTATTGCGCATCAAGGCAAAGTCATCGGTGCAGAATATGATACTTCCTATGATCAACTTGACGCCACCTATTTCGGCACATGCTCTACTTTAACTATGACAAGCGAACACACCATCCTCGTAGGACAACAAGATAGTCCACTACTCACTTCCAGAATACAACAAATCCAATCACAATTAGAATTAAGCAACGGCATAGATCAATATCTACTAGAACTACGTCTTTCAAAACTAACCGGTGGTATTGCTGTTATACGTGTAGGTGGCGCAACTGAGATTGAACAAAACGAATTAAAACTCCGTATCGAAGATAGTATCAATGCGACCAAGTCCGCAACCAAAGAAGGAATTGTTGCTGGTGGCGGGACAACACTTCTAAAAGCAAGAGAATATATCAAAGGTTGGATAGATACCCTACAAGATGATGTTAAACTTGGGGCAACCATTATCTACGACAGCTTAAAACAACCACTACTCCAGATTTGCACCAATGCCCATATCCATGGTGAAGTCGTTTTGGACAAAATACAACAATCTCAATTAGACAATGCAGGCTATGATGCAAGCACTGGAAAAATTGTCAACATGATAGAAGCTGGTATCCTTGACCCTAAAAAAGTTACACGTTGCGCACTCCAAAATGCATGTAGTGTCGCATCTACTATGCTTACCACTCAATGTGTCATAACAAGCACTCCTACGCAATCATAAAAATGATAGAAAATAAAGCCTAATTCTACACTTTACATAGTAGTCAAAAAAGAGTGACATTTTGTCACTCTTTTTTATTGTTTATTTAATTAAAAACTTCTCAACTTGAAACATTGTCCATGGTTTTTTGTCAATTGGAGGATATGCTCGAAATGACATGAGCGCTTTAGTTGTTGGATGATAAAACTTGAGTTCGTATGCCCAAAGAGCCAAATTACACTTCTCTTGTTTTCCATATTTTTGATCCCCTACAATTGGTAAAAATCTAGATTTCAACTGAACTCTAATTTGATGACTTCTACCCGTCACAAGATCTACTTTTAACAAACTATATTTGTCATTATTCTCTAGCAAATCATAACTAAGTTCACTATACTTTGCCCCATGCACCAATTCTGGTTCTACTGTTACTGTGTTGGTCTTCTCATTTTTCTTTAGATAATCAATACAAGTTTTGTGATTTTCTTTTGGTACACCATTCACAATGGTCAAGTATTGCTTTTTCATTTCATTGTTTTTAATTTGTTCGGTAAGTCTACTTGCGGCTTTACTTGTTTTGGCAAAAACCATTACACCACCTGTTGGTCTGTCTAGTCTATGCACAAGCCCAACATACACATTGCCTGGTTTTTCATATTTTTCCTTGATATATTCTTTCACTTGAGTAAGCATATCAAGGTCTTTACTACTATCCTCTTGTGTTGGTACATTTTGAGGTTTTACCACAACAATAATATGATTGTCTTCAAATAAAATATCCATATTATATCCCCTTAACAGCAATTGTTATCTTGCCGTCACCAATCTCTACTTCACGGACAATATCCGCAACAAATGATGTTGTATTGCATTGTGTTGCAAGTACTTCTTGCGCAATCTTATCTTGATAATCTGCAATCATTTTTGTAAGTTTTTCATCACTAGAAGTAAGTTGCAAATGAATGCGTTGATCAATATTATAATCCGCTTCTTTTCTAAGAACTTGTATTGCACGAAGCAATTCTCTCGTCCAACCTTCAATGATTAGATCTTCAGTAAGATTGATATCAAGCACAACAGTCAACTTATCATCTTTTGCAACAATAAAGTCTTGTTTTGGTTTGCTTTGTAGCACAAACAAGTTGGCATCAAGTTCACCAAATTCTGCTGTACTAACCTTTCCCTGTTGATATTGACTTACATATGCACTCATCGTATTGTCATCCACTGATGCCAAATGTGTTTTTAGTTTTTGTACATCCCCTTTAAGTACCGCACCTGCTGTCTTAAAGTTGACGCCAAGATACATATGATTAAATTCTTCTTCAGAGTTGGTAATCTCGATGGCTTTAATATTAAGTTCGTCTTCAATAAGTTCTCTGTAGATTGCCACAGCATCTGTCACATTTGGATTGCTAGATACAACATATGCTTCACGTAGTGGTTGTTTGACTTTCAAATTATTTTCATTACGAAGTCTTCCACCAAGTGTCATCACATCTTGTGCAATATCTGTATATTCCACATAATTGCTAAAGTCATCAATTGCAAGTGGTTTTGCAAAATCTGCCAGCATTACACTCTCTGCACTATTTGGTTCTAGGCTTCTTACCAAGTTTTGCCAAATATGTTCGGTTGTGAATGGTATAATTGGTGTCATAACCAAAGTAATTGTCTTTAATGCTTGATATAAACACCAATAAGCAGTCAATTGATCTTCTTTATTATCACTCTTCCAATATCTTCTACGATTGCTTCTAATATAGAAATTAGTAATATCATCAATCAATTTTTCAAACTCTTTGATGACCATATAAGGCTTATAATCATCATAATATGCTGTTGCATTTTTTACAAAGTTATTAACAACTTGCAACAACCATAAGTCGGAGGCCAAGCGGTCTTAGGAAGACAAGACCTGAT
>JAZSRJ010000064.1:0-37870 GCA_045538425.1 Clostridia bacterium | reverse complement strand
CCGCTTGGCCTCCGACTTGGATTACACTTGCATTAATGATTGTTCTTGTTATTGGAATCTTCTGGTACGCTAGTCGACCTGACTATGGTACTGAGATCTCTATGACACAAGCGCAACAAGAGATGAAGAATGACGAAATTGTTGCTATCTATGCACAAGATGGTGTAGCACGTATTCTTTATAAAGATGGTCTTGAAAAACATACTGCTAAAAAGGAAAACTTTCCAAAACAAGCAGATGCCTATTTTAAGTATACAGGACTTAGTGTAAAGTTTTTTGATGATATCTTAGAACGTAATGAAATGATTTTGGAAGCTAAGGCTAATAGTACAGCAGAAGATGCTGACAACTGGACAGTAATCGAACTGACAACACCTTATACCGAACAAAACTGGTTGGAGACTATCTTACCTTATTCTAGTATTATTATCATGATTATTATTGCAGTTGTCTTCTTCCGCATGATTAGCAATGCGCAAAAAGGTCAAGGCAATGGCAATGGCTTTGTTCGTAACAAAACAAGAATTGAAAAATCTAATATCAAGTTTGCTGATGTAGCAGGTCTTGATGAAGAAAAACAAGAAACAAGAGAGATTGTAGATTTCTTACAAAATCCACAAAAATACAAAGCAGTTGGTGCTCGTATTCCAAAAGGGATCTTACTTGTAGGCCCTCCAGGAACAGGTAAAACATTGCTTGCAAAAGCGGTTGCTGGTGAAAGCAATGTACCATTCTTCAGTATTAGTGGTAGTGATTTTGTAGAATTGTATGTCGGTGTCGGTGCTGCACGTGTAAGAGACTTATTTGACAGTGCAAAACGCAACGCACCATGTGTTGTATTTATTGACGAAATTGACGCTGTAGGTCGTAGACGTGGTGCTGGACTTGGTGGCGGTAATGATGAAAGAGAACAAACACTCAACCAATTGCTCATCGAGATGGATGGTTTTACTTCCAACGAAGGTGTTATTGTGTTGGCAGCAACCAACAGAGCGGATGTATTAGACCCTGCGTTGCTTCGTGGTGGACGTTTTGATAGACAAATTACTGTCAATGTCCCTGATGTTAAGGGTAGAGAATCTATCATGCGTGTTCATGCGAAAAACAAACCAATTGATCCAAGTGTAGATTTTGGAGCAATTGCTAGACTAACAAGTGGTTTTGCTGGTAGTGATATTGAAAACTTCCTTAACGAAGCAGCCATCCTTGCTGCTCGTGACAATCGTCTAACCATTACAATGGAAGACATTAGTGAAGCCATTCATAAAGTGGCAATGGGTCCACAAAAAAGAAGCCACCTAATTAGTGAAAGAGATAAACGTATTACAGCATTCCATGAAAGTGGTCATGCAGTGTTGTCAAAACTTCTAAAGAGTGGCAATGAAGTACATGAAGTAAGCATTATCCCTCGTGGCCATGCTGGTGGATATACTTCATATCGTAGCAACAAAGAAAACGAACAATATATGACTTATGAAAGATTGTGTAATGATATTTGTAGTACCATGGGTGGTCGAATTGCAGAAGATTTGACTTTTGGTGAGATCACAACAGGAGCTAGTGGAGATATCAAACAAGCAACCAATCTAGCTCGTAAGATGATTACCCAATGGGGTATGAGTAAGAATCTTGGGTTTACCAATTTTGATAGCGGAGATGAAGTCTTTATTGGTAGAGATTACCAAACACGTAGTGAATATGGTGAAGATACCGCATCCCTTATTGACAAAGAAGTAAGAGAACTTCTTAGCACTTGTTATGATAAAGCATACAAGTTGCTCAAAGAAAATCAAAAATACCTCAACCAAATGGCTGAGTTGTTGCTTGAAAAAGAAACAATCTATAGCGAAGAAGTTGATATGATTTTTGATGGAAAATCTAATGCCGAAATCATTGCTTTTATTGATCAAAAGAACAATGAAAGAAAAGAAAAAGAAGACAAAATTAGAAAAGAGCAACAAGCAGAACAAGAAAAGAAAACTGCTCAAGTAAAATATCAAGCAGCCATTGCTTTACACAAAGCAGGGATACTTAGTGATGAAGAACTTGCGATGATCAAAAAAGAACATGATCATTCTATGGGTGCAACACAAGAGACTGCACAAGAAGTGAATGCAGAACCAGTTGAATCTGTAGATCAACCTCAACAACCAACAGAGGTCAAAGAAGAAAAAGTGGTTGAAGAAAAGAAAGAAGTAGAACAACCAACAAAAACAACTACTTCAAAAGATAAAAAAGATAAGGAGTAAAGCAGATGAAAAAAATTATGACTATTGTTGCACTTAGTTTGATTGGTTTGCTTGCAGTAACAACGATCGTTCTTGCTTGCATTCAATACAATTACAATCGTTTGCAACTATCTCAAGTAGAATATATCACCATCTACAACAACGGTGATACAAAAACATTATTTAGCGATGTTGAAGAAGAAAAAGAAGAGGTCAATCAATTAATCTCTTTGTATAAAAAAGCCCAAAAACAAAATTTGCTTAATGCTTTGTTCCAAGGCAATGTCAATAAAGAAGTAGAAGTAACACGTAGTACAACAACCAATCTTAACACAACAGTTAAGAATGCTGTAGCTATTCAATTCTACTTTGAAAAAGAACAAAAAATCATGGTTGGTGGTAAAGCGTATACTTACAACAACAATGAAGTAACATATCGTTATGCAACCATTGTTCTTTCAAACAATCATAATGTAGAAGAATATACTTTGTATTTTAGCAACAATGTATCTTCAACAACAACTGTTTATTCTATTACAGGACTTGCACATTTTGCTGATTTGTACCAATATGTAGTAGAGTATGACAATTATTCTACAAGCATCTAAATCATAGGGAAAAGGTGATCTTAGATAGATCATCTTTTTTGCACAAAGCAGATAGCTAAGACATATAATTGTTGTGTAATATTCTATAGATTTTGTCTATTTTCTCTATTGAAATAGAGTATTGACAATTGCTTGCCTTTCGTGTATAATACTAGTAATAGTAAAACGATGTGCCTTGATAGGAGGTAAATATGAAAAAGAAACGATTAGTCAATATAGTTGCTGTTGTTATGATTTTGCTTATCGGGTTAGTCTTTGGATTGTCGCTTGAAATTAAGAATATGAAGTTGGAAGAGGCAGATGCTCAATATGCTTCTACTTGGCAAGCGGACAAAGAATCTTACAATAAAGAGATAGGGGAATCCAACAAGATTGATGACCTTAACAATAGCCAAACCAATTCTAACGAAAACTCATTTGAGACATTTTATGATGTAATGAGTTATGCGACACAAGTGATCAAAGATTCTACAACTTTCAAGTCAGAATCTAGAGGCAATATCCATGCTGTCATTACAAAGTCTGGTCTAGTTTCTGCAGGATTGAATAGCACAGTTGTGAGCGTTATTCCAGGTAGTAGCATGGAACTTGACAATATCATCAAATGGATCAGTAAAAAAGATAAAACTGGCAACAAATATCTAGGACTTGGATTTCACGGAACACTTCCAAGTTATGCAGAGAATTTGAATGTAGCCAACCGTCTTAATGTAGCTCATTATTTTGATGGTATGAATTATTATGTTGGTTCTAGCAAAGATCCAAGAGTAGCTACTGATGACTGCAACCCATATGTAGATCAATACATTCAAGGTAGTTATGACGAATATATGAGCAATTACTATAATGATATTGGTGATTTGTTCTATATTCTTAACGAAGACACAGTAAAAGAAGAGAATATTGTTTATTTCTCAAAACCAAGCAAAATTGGAGAAGGCTTTGAAGCACAACTTACTTTTACAGGTGAACAACTTAAAAAAGTAACAGTTAATATTGCAAAACAACACAAATTGTTGCTCAACTTTGCTGCTTATAGTGATTATAAAAGTCTTACCATTACTTTAACATTTAGTGCCAATGGGGTACTTAATAGTTTGACAGCAAGTGAGAATTTTGATACATTGTATGCCATTCTAGGTGTTAATGCACCAATCAATGTACAACTTGATTACAAACAAACATTAAAATACAATAACAACGAAGTTCTTAACATGACAGGTGTTGTAAAATAATGAAAAACAACTTGCATTACGCAAGTTGTTTTTTTGTTTTGTGATAAAAAATATCCTCTAGTGCATGCTAGAGGATTGTGGTTATACATTAAAACGGAATAACATTATATCGCCGTCTTGTACGACATATTCTTTTCCTTCAATTCTAACTTTTCCTTTTTCTTTAGCAAGAGTATAACTACCAAGTGCAACTAGTTCGTCGTATGACACAACTTCTGCTTTGATGAATCCCTTTTCAAAATCAGTATGGATTTTTCCAGCGGCTTGTGGACACTTTGTTCCAATTTTGATGGTCCATGCTCTTACTTCTTGTTCTCCTGCTGTGAGATAACTCATAAGACCAAGCAATCGATAACTTGCAAGGATGAGTTTGTCTAACCCGCTTTCAGAAAGACCCAATTCTTCAGCATAGAGTTGTCTTTCATCATCATCAAGCATGGCAAGTTCTTCTTCAATTTTGGCACTGCAAACGATGACTTCATTGTTTTCTGCATCAGCAAATTGTTTGACTTTTTGCACATAAGTATTATCTGGTAGACCAATCTCGTTTTCATTGATATTGGCACAATAGATAATTGGCTTACTGGTAATCAAGAAGTATCCTTTGATACGACTAAGTTCTTCTTCCGTTGCGGGATAGGCTCTCACTGGTTGTTCATTTTCTAGATAACCTTTTAGTTTTCTTAAAAGTTCGGCATCAATCATTGCTTCTTTGTCGTTGCCTTTACACAATTTTTCAGCCTTTTCTAGTCTTTTTTGAACACTTTCTAAGTCTGCAAGGATGAGTTCTAGATTAATAACACCAATGTCTCTAATTGGATCTACTCCACCATCTACGTGGATGATTTTGCTATCTTCAAAACATCTAACAACGTGAACAATAGCATCACATTCTCTAATATGACTTAAAAATTTGTTACCAAGTCCTTCACCTTGACTTGCCCCTTTGACAAGACCTGCAATATCCACAAACTCAATTGTGGCAGGGGTGGTCTTTTTAGCGTTGTACATCTTAGTAAGAACATCTAGTCTCTTATCTGGTACAGAGACAATGCCAACATTTGGTTCGATGGTACAAAATGGGTAGTTTTCACTTGGGATTCCTTTTTTTGTGATTGCATTAAATAACGTGCTTTTACCAACGTTTGGTAAACCTACAATTCCTAATTTCATAATAACTCCTACAGTATTTGCACTCTATTATACATCAAAAGATAAAAAAAAACAATTCATATCCCATATTTTTTTTGAATATAGTATTGGTGTAGAGGTGTAGGATATGGCTTGGTTGATTATGCTTGTGTTGGCTTTGGTGCAAGGGATAACAGAATTTTTACCCATTAGTTCGAGTGGACATTTGGTCTTGGTGTATCAATTGTTTGGGATTACGGAGTCAACAGTCTTTTTAAGTATTTTATTTCATGTGGCAACACTATTATCTGTCTTATTGGTATATCGCAAAACCATTTGGCAATTAATTCGTCATCCTTTTTGTCACACCAATTGGTGCTTGCTTTGGGCAACTATTCCAACTGTCATGATGGCTCTTATGTTTCGCAACGTAATAGAGGCGAGTTTTGATGGTGGGATGTTAGGACTTTGTTTTTTATTCACAGCCATCCTCATCAGTATTGCAAGTTCTAAAGTGAGACGAGCAAAACCAGTATCTATCGCCTATGAGTCAACCAATATGCCGTTGGATTTTTTTGATAGTATTTTGCTAGGGATGAGTCAGGGGGTGGCTTGTTTTCCTGGCATTAGTCGATCAGGGACAACTATTGCTACCGCATTATGCTTGGGAATATCCCAACCAGTCGCAACAGAATTTTCTTTCTTGATGTCTATCCCAATCATCATGGGTTCTTTAATTTTAGAAATATCTCAACCTATCTATCTAGAATACACAATTAGTCAATTTTTCTTTGGTTTTGTTGTTTGTTTTCTAGTCGGTGTGTTGGCTATTGGATTCATGAAAAAAGCGGCAAAACGCAACTGGTTTGGTGTTTTTGCAAAATATTTGTTCTTGCTTTCGAGTGTAATGATAGGTTACCAAATTTATTGTATATTTTTTAGATAATTTTTTCATTTGATTGTAAAACATAGTCAGTTTGTGATATACTAATATTAGAAATATTATAAAGGAGAAAAGGCGAATATGATCGGTTGGATTATTTTAGGTGTAGTAGCATTACTTATCGTTGCTTTGGTTGCATACTTTATCAGTGTTTACAACAAATTAGTCAAACTTCGTAACCTTACAGAAGAATCATTCTCAACCATGGACGTTTATATGAAAAAACGTTATGACTTGATTCCTAACCTTGTTGAAACAGTGAAAGGTTATACAAAACACGAATCAGAAACTTTGGAAAAAGTGGTTCAAGCACGTAATTTGGCGATGACATCTACTTCAATGGAAGACAAAATCAAGAATGAAAATGCGCTTTCTGGAACATTAAAAACATTGTTTGCTTTAACTGAAGCATATCCAGAATTGAAAGCAAATTCTAATTTCACTGATTTGCAAGCACAACTTGCTAATATTGAAGAAGATATTGCTAACGCTAGAAAATACTACAATGCTACAGTTCGTAATTATAACAATGTAGTAGATATGTTCCCATCCAATATTGTTGCTGGTATGTTTAAGTTTACAAGAAAACTTATGTTTGAAGTAAGCGACGAAGCAGAACGTGAGAACGTAAAAGTGAAATTCTAAAAAAAGGCCTAATTTTGGTCTTTTTTTATTGTATCGAAAATAAAAAAGAGCAAGATTGATTTGCTCTTTTAGAATGTTGCACGAATAACTACAGAATCATTGAAGGCGATAAGGTTTTCGGTCATGACGCCATCAAGTTCTGCATATCCACTAAGTCCGTTGCCAGACATACTTACTCTAATACATGTATCGTACTCTGCTTTGGTGATAACATAATCTTTTCTAATAGTCAATTTTACTTTTAGTCTACTAGCGCTTGTTTTGCAATCTCCTTGCAAGATAGAACGAATAAAAGTTCGAATACTATTAGTGCCAGTTGTTTTGTTGATGGTAGCTTCTACAGTATAGAGTTGTGTTGTTGGATCATAGTTAAAACTTTCTACACTTTCTATAGTACTACTGTTGATGGTAAACATATTGCGCACAATATCAACATTATTATAATGATCGAGGAAATCTGGCACGCTTTCTTCTGCTGCTGGATCAAGATATTGAATGTATCGATACATATCTGTTTTTGGATTGTAATAATATTGATTGGTGAATGTGAGTGTACCAAATTGTTCGATATCTAAGTCGTTAGCATTGTTTTTGTGGTATTTTGCAGATAAGACAAATAGTTTTTGCTTGTTTTGGTTGGTTGCACGACTATAAGACAATGTTTCTTGGAAATTAAATCCCATATCTAAGACTTTTGCAACAGCTTTGAAATTGCCGGAGGCAGTATATTTGTAACTAGTAGCTTCAGCCTCTCTTTTTTCAACAGCATCTGCTAGATCGTAGAAGTTGTTATAAATGATAGCATCATCCATGGCTGCTTGGTCAGCATCAGAGATAGTTGAGCCTGCGCCAGAATTGGTACTATCTAGTTTTGCGTTTAGCTCGTTGTAATACTGTTGGTCAGCTTGAGCGATACGATAATTGTATAGTTGAAGTGAGAAAGAAAAAAGCGCACAAAATGCCATCACAGCTGCAATGATGGTGAGATTGATACGCTTAGAATATTTTGTTTTTTGTTGTTTCATGGTTATCCTATATAAAGAGCGCTAGGCTCGTGGTTAATTTTATTTTTATTTAATTCGTAACAGGTTTACTTTTTGTTTTAGTTCTTTTTTATTATAACATAGATTGGAAAAATTGCAAGATGTTTTTGAGTTTTTCTTCTAAAATCTAAAAAAACTTGTACTAAAAGTGTAGAAAAAGGAGAAAACAACAATTGTATTGGTTGCAAAATCTTGAAAAATGGTCTACAATATAAATAAT
The DNA here is from genome assembly GCA_045538425.1 of Clostridia bacterium. GTDB lineage: Bacteria > Bacillota > Clostridia > Christensenellales > UBA1242 > CALVJJ01. The sequence continues at coordinate 29,817 of JAZSRJ010000064.1, read as the reverse complement.
CAAAATAATGGGAAAATATTCCTGTAACGCAAGGAGAAAATAGCATGTTAGATATTGGCTTAATTAGACAAGACCCAAAAGCAATGCAAAACGCACTTAAAAAGAAAGGCTATGATGTGGATTTTGCAGAATTACTTGTATGGGACAAAGAAAGAAGAGAGATGCTTGCTGAAGTAGAAAGCTTAAAAGCAAGTAAAAACAAACAGTCTTCTCTTATTCCACAATACAAGAAAGAAGGTAAGGACACTGCAAGTATTTTTGCTGAAATGAAAAAGTTGGGAGATAAGATCACTGCTTTAGATGAAAAGGTGGCTGAAGTTGCCAATAAGATCAATGATTTTATGTTAAAATTGCCAAACTGCCCAGATGACGACTTGCTTGCAGGTGGTAAAGAAAACAACCAATATATCAAAGAATTTGGTCAAAAACCAAGCTTTACTTTCAAACCTAAGACTCATATCGAACTCTGTGAAGATTTGGGGCTAATTGACTATGAAAGAGGGGTAAAACTTTCTGGTAATGGAAGTTGGATCTATCGTGGTCTTGGTGCAAGATTGGAGTGGGCATTGCTCAATTATTTTATTGATACACATATCAAAGATGGATACGAATTCGTTCTTGTTCCACATATGTTAAGTTATGATTGTGGTCTAGGCTCTGGTCAATTCCCAAAATTTGAAGATGAAGTGTACTGGGTAGATGGTAAAAGCAAAGACAATCGTTTTATGTTGCCTACAGCTGAGACTGCGCTAGTCAATATGTTCCGTGGTGAAATTATTGATGCAAAACAACTACCAATGAAGTTTGCGGGATATACACCATGTTATCGTCGTGAAGCAGGTAGTTATCGTAGCGAAGAAAGAGGTATGATTAGAGGTCACCAATTCAATAAAGTAGAGATGGTTCAATACACAACCAAAGAAGATAGTGACAAGGCTTTTGAAGAATTGGTTGGGAAAGCAGAAAAGATCTTAGAAGGTCTTGGACTTCATTATAAGACAAGCAAACTTGCTGCAGGTGATTGTAGTGCAAGTATGTGTCGTACCTATGATGTAGAGATTTGGATTCCAAGTCTCGGTATCTATAAAGAAGTAAGTAGTGCAAGTAATGCTAGAGATTATCAAGCAAGACGTAACAATACTCGTTATCGTGATGCAAAGACTGGCAAAACAGAATATGTACACACTCTTAATGCAAGTGGACTTGCTACCAGTCGTGTATTCCCAGCTTTATTAGAACAATATCAAAATGAAGATGGTAGCATTACTGTGCCTGTTGTGCTTCGTCCATATATGGGTGGACTAGAAAAAATCACCAAAGAATACAAAGACAACTATCGTTTCTAAGCCTACTTGACAAGTTGGACAAAATATAGTAAAATATTAATAATAGAATAAGGGATTGAACAACAATCAAAAGGAGGAAATTATGAGTGACGATACAAAATTCGGCGGTTCAAAAAAACCAAAAAGCATTTTGAAGAAAATTATGTGTGCTTTTGCCATTGGTGCAACATGTATAGCAGGTATATGGGGAATCACTTCAATTAGTTATAATGCGGGCAAAAATGCTGGACTAACTCCAGAACCAACTAATGATAAAGCAGAAACGAATGAAAATAGTGATGATACAACCTCAGTTGGTGGTAATGCAAATAATGGTACAACTTCAGATAGTGGTGTAAAAAACGAAGAAACAAATATTGGAGACAATCTTGTTACATCAAACAACAAAATTCAAGTTGTGCTTCAAGTATTATCAGAAGTATATACTGAAAAATTGAGATTGGCAGGTAAGAACGCAGAGGGGACTATCTCTCCTGTGTATATCCATTTGGAAGGAGATTATTCTCTTGCTGTAGATGCTATTACAGGTATATATTATAAGTTTTCTATGAACAACAACAAAGATGCAGAATCTCTTGCTGAGATGACTCAATTGTTGTATGATGTAAAATCTGGCACTTATACAGGAGATGAAGACACCTTAAAAGCTGATGTAAAAGCATACTTTATGTCTGTTGTAAGTAGTAGAAATGTTACTGAAGCATCGGTAAAAGAAGTGGCTACAAATGTTCAAGATTGTTTGGTTGCACCGCTTAAAGTTCATGCACAACAAGGAAAAGCAACATTCTTGATGGCAGTGCTTGTTGGTGAGAAAATCATTGAAGTAGATTATGTAAAAGACGGTAAAAAATTGACTGTTGAAGATTATCAAGCTGTAGCAGAAAATGCAGTAAAAGTGCTGGAGAATGGTGCTGGAGAATATGAAGTAGATGGTTCTACTTACACAGTATTTAACAATCTAACAGATGTACTTAAGAATCTTTCTCAAGAAAAAACAAATGAAGACGTTGAAAGATAAAAATAAAACACGCTAAATATAGCGTGTTTTTTATTGTTCATCTCTAGTGAGTGGTGGGGTTGTGCAGACGTCATCGATAGAGTCATACACATTGCCTTCAGCATCAAAATATTGAACACCAATTTCGTGACCTTGTTGGTCATAGACAGGTTGTGGACTTACAGGACCAAGACAATCTCCAGTTGTTGGATCGTAGGCAATGACTCGGTCGTCATGATTGGTCTTGTTGTCTTCTAGTGCTTCTGCGACCACATTGGTTTCTTTTAGGATAGCGCCATAGGCTAAGTCTTCGGTTAAGTTTTTATGTTTTTGATAAGTGCTAACAATTTTTTCCAAACATTGTGGAGTATATTGTGGAAGACCCATTTGTTGGTACAAAAACTCAATCACCTCATCGCCTTTGTTGGTCATAATTGGCTCTTGTTCTAGGCAGGAGTGTAGGTTGGAGTATCCATAATTTTTGGAAGTGTGTGCAAGTGTAATATCTCTTACCATTTCGTAGATGCGGAATTTTTGAGCATCATTCAATTTGGTTGTACCTAATTGTGTAATGATTTTGTTGGCTAGTAGTTGTTCTTGAACATTGGTTGTATGTACGTTGTTAAGAATACGATTGTACTCGTCAACAATATTTTTGATCAATAAGTGATAAGCAAACATACTATCCAAATCAAAGAAGTCATAGATACGATGAGATTTGCCAGAGATGGCTGTTACTTTAGAAGTGATCTCATCACGATCCTTAGAACTAAATTTTTTGGAATAGAATGATTCTTGCATTTTTTTAATTTCGATACTAAGTCTTTTTTGTTTGCCAATTGGTTTTTGATAAGCGCTTGCTTGATAATCGATAGAATCGTCGTTATTGTATTCGTCAATTGTGTCTGGACAGCAACTATGAATAATGGCACTTAGGCGTTTTCCGTTGTTTTTAATTTCTTGACGAATCAGTTGTTTTAATGCTTCTTCCAAACTATAGGTTGTTCGTTTGTAAGTAAAGGTTATTGCCATAAAGTATTCCTCCACCTTTTTGTTGTACAATTCTAAGAATAGTATATCATAAAAATATCCAAAAGGGAAGACCTTTTTTAGAAAAAGTATAATAGACAATTGTTGGTACTTTTAGACAAAATAAGTGAGGATTATCCAACTTATGATATACTTATTTTTTGTGTAAAGAGAGTTGGATTTGTTACACTATCCAAAAGGAGTCATTCTATGGAAAACATAACCACTTTATCAAAAGAAACAACACAAAAAGAAATATATTTTGTAAAACAATTGGTGTCCTTTACTTTGCAAAGTCTTTTCTTTTATTTGCTAGCAGGCGTTAATTTGCTGGGATTTGGACAATATTATTTTTGTTTTGGAGTGTATTTTGCTTTGTTGTGGTGTCACTTCAATCCTTATTTGTTGTCGGTCTCTTATTTGCTAGGCTGTTGTTTGCGTAGTTGGAGCATGATGGGATGTTATATTCACTGTACTACGGTGATCATTGGTGTTATTTTGGCGGTCATTTTGTTGCACGGCAATCGTTCGATTAATAAGTACGTTATGATTGTTTTATCGGGCTTATCACAAGCCATGTTGATCTATTTGAGATGGGTAAGTCTGGTATCCGGTTTGACGGCTGTCATTGGTGTTGTTTTGGGGATGGTAGTGACGTATTTGTCTATCACCGTCTTTAGTGCTACCATTCTTAGAAGTTATGCAAAAAGATTAAATCTAGATGAAAAAGTTTGTTGTTTTGTGTTGGGATTGATTTTGTTGTTGGGTATTCCAAGTGATGGAGCAATAGATTGGTTGTTGGTTGTATCGAGTATTTTACTTGTTGGTTCTACCTATTTTTCTTCCTTTACCATCTTAATAACAGGAGTCCTAGTTAGTCTTGCGGGATTTGGTGCAACAGGGGTTGGGATCTACGGTATTGGTTTGTTGTGTGTAACACTTTGTTTGATGGCTTTTCGATTGCTTGCCATTTATTATAGAGTAATTAGTTATCTACTTGCGCAAGTTTTGGTGGTTTTTGGTCTTGCTTGTTATACACCAACCATATTAACTTGGTGCATGATTGGGGTAGTGATGTTGGTCATTGTCTGTCTACCTCAAAAGAAAGTAAACCATTTTGTTGCTCGATATGCATTGGCTGATCATGGTATGGTCTATCGCAATATGATTGCTAGAAGCAAACAATCCTTAAAGAAACGTGTTGGGGATATTGCTATGGTATTTCGAGAGATGGATAGAGCCTATCGTAAAATGGTGCAAGGTGTCATTGGAATAGAAGAAGCCAAGGTAATGATGAATAATGAGACAACTTCATTGCTTTGTAAGAATTGTCCTAATCGTGGTAAGTGTCGTAGAGATAGGCTGATGACACAATCAATGGAAGAAGTGATTAGTGTGGGGTTTGAGAAAGGAAAAGTGTCTTTGCTAGATCTTCCTCAATATCTTTCTAGCAATTGCAATCGTGTCAATGCGTTGCTCTCAACGGTCAATCAATTATTGTCAAGCTATAAGCATTATGCTACGATGATCAACAATATGGATAGTAGTAGATTGCTCATTGCTGATACACTATCAGGGATTGGGGATATAATGGACCACTTAAGTGTGGAGATAGAAGATAATATCACATATGACACGCAAAAAGAAGAACAAATTGTGGCAGATCTTAGTTATTATAATATTGCCGTTGTAGAGGCTATTGTCTACGAACAAGATGTCTATGTAAAAAACATTACACTTGTTGTCAAAAAGTATGATAATACATTAAAAACAAAACAACTAATTGAAAAGGTGGTATCTAAAGTCTGTGGAGTGAAGATGCGGGTAGTGGGGATGGATGCTGGGCAATTGCCTACGACGACTACTTTACATATGACAACCGCTCCTACTTATGACATTGTATTTGGGACAGCTACTTGTACAAAGGCGGGAGTAGTGTCTAGTGGAGATACCCATAGTTTGATTGAAGTGGCAAGTGGAAAATATTTGGTTGCACTTTGTGATGGGATGGGAAGTGGAAAAGAGGCAAGATCTGGTAGTAGACTTGCTATTGGATTACTTGAGAATTTTTACAAGGCTGGATTTGAAAATGAGATTATTTTAACCAGTATCAATAAGTTGTTGTCTTTGTCTGGTGATGAGCATTTTAATGCTTTGGATGTTGCGGTATTGGATCTTAAGGCTGGCAATATGGATTTCATTAAGTTGGGAGCACCGCAAGGATATCTCAAAAGATCAAATGGGACAGAGATTATTGGGACAAGTGGGTTACCTCTTGGTGTACTAGAAGAGATGCGTCCACATATTACGCAAAAACGCATCGAAAACTTTGATCAATTGATTATGGTAACAGATGGGGTAAGTGATGCTTTTGATACACCAGACAATCTAAGTCAGTTTATCAACCTACAAGATACCATCAATCCTCAAACATTGGCAGACAAAATATTGGAAAAGGCTGTAGCGTTGCAAGACGGATATCCTAGTGATGATATGAGCGTGTCAGTTGTTCGTATTTATCAAGTGGAGTAAAAGGTATGTTGGTGTTGTGGATGATTAGAATTGTGTTGTGGCTCAATTGTTTTGCAATGAGTTGGTATAGACCATAAAAAAAGTGGGGTGTCCCACTTTTTTTATCCTAATCAGCAAATGCTAGTTCGAAATAAGATTCGACATTACCTGTTGTGAGGGAGATGAGAGAACCTTCTTCGTTGTAGATCACACTTTGCAATGCTTGTATATTGAGTGTGATACTGAGTGTGCTATTTTGAAAATGATTGTCAATACTACTACCAGGTAGTTTGATCATGGTATCGTTAAAGATAGAGATGGTTGTGGTACTACTAGCACTATCTATGGCTTTGAGTAAGTATTGATCACTATCTGTTGTGGATGGATTGGAGTTGTCTCCAACATAATATAAGTATCCATTATGTAGACGCCATTTGTGTGTTTGGTTGGTAGCGCTATTGAGTGTATCTGCAATTTTGGTGAGGATGTCTGTCTTGATAAGCAATATTTTTTCTTGCATCTCCTCTTCCGTCAATGTTTCCTCAGCTTTAAGTGTGTCATTGTATGCAGTTAGGCTATAACCAGTAATATTAAGATCCACACTAAAACGGACAATAGCAGGCGTTGAGCTTTTTGCTAATTGTGCTTTTGCATTTAGTTTTAATTGGCTACCAGGTGTAATTGGTTTGTTTAGTGCGCCAACGATGATGAGTTTTTGAGTATCGGCTGTATTTTCATCAACATCTAGTAATGCAATATTGACTGCACCACCAATTGATATAGTATGTTTTTGAGATTCTTGATCGCGAAACCAAGCAAAAGAAGCCCCAAGTGACAGACTAATGATGAGTAGTACACTTAGAACAATGATCAACACATTTTGTATTCGATTAATATATGCGTTTTTGTTTTCCATAAAAATATTTTATCAAAACTCTTGTAAAATGACAAATCATTTGCAGTATTACAAAAAAGATTGCACAAAATATAGTGATAGTTTTTTGATAATCACGTGTGTTTCTATTGAAAATTGTTGAAAAATAGTGTATAATCTAAAAATAAAATCAAGAAGTATTGGGTGTTGCCATGTTAGAAAATGTTAGCAAAGTCATAAATAAATATTCTATGATTGAAAAAGGGGACAAAATAGCAATTGCTTGTTCAGGCGGAATGGACAGTATGTGTTTGCTTCATTATCTCAACTCTATTAAAAAAGAAGTTGGGTTTTCTTTGTGTGCAGTGACCATTGATCATAATTTGAGAGAAACATCTGCCGATGATAGTGCTTTTGTTGTTAATTATTGTAAAGCCAACGATATTACGGTATACAAATATAAAGTCAATGCAAAACAATTGGCAGAAGATAAGAATATTAGTCTCGAATTAGCGGCACGTGAAGCTCGTTATGCCATTTTCTCAGCACTACTTAGAAAAAAGATTGTACAAAAAATAGCGCTTGCACATCATCAAGGAGACCAAGCGGAGACTATTTTGCTTAATATCTTCCGTGGGGCTGGTGTAACTGGTGCTAGAGGTATGGAATATGTCAGAGAAAAACAATACATTAGACCATTGCTTAGTACTAGCAAAATGGATATTAAGATGTATGTAACAGAACATGATATTCCGTATGTAACAGACGAGACCAATGATAGCAATGAGTTTGCTCGTAACTACATTCGCAATCTTATTATGCCACTTGTTCGTAACAAATGGAAAAATGTAGATGCTAATATTTGTGCATTTGGCGAACTTGCTAAGATGGATGATGAATATATTGAAAACAATATTGATGATGCAGGTGTAGTCTATGAAAGCAATGGTACAGCACGTATTCCAATCTATTATTTTACTAATGATGAAGTTGTGCTCAATCGATTGTTGCGCAAAGTTTTGAAAAAAATTGGTCTTCTAGTAGATATGGAGAAAAAACATCTCAAGATTATGAAAGGACTTGCGATGGAAGGTACCAATGGCAATCGTGTTAGTTTGCCTAACAAATTGATTGCGATTAAAGAATATAATTACCTCACCATTACCAACAAAGAATTATCTAAAAACAAAGAAGAATATCCATTTGTTAGAGGTAGAATAGACTTTAAGGGATATGGTGTGATTGAGACAGCATTAACAAGACGTTTTGAGTTGGACAAATACAATCATTTGGTTGATTATCAAAAAATACCACGTGGAGCAGTTTGGCGTACACGTCAAGACAAAGATGTCTTTACAAAATTTGGTGGAGCAACCAAAAGCCTCAACGAATATTTTATTGATCAAAAAGTACCTGTAAGATTGAGAGACATTGTGCCGGTGCTTGCGGTTGGTAATGAGATTTTGGTCGTTGCGGGATATGAGATATCCAATATTGTCCGTTTGGATGAAAAGACAAAGACTGCAATTGGTATCAATTGTACACAATTTTAGGTAAAAGCACGATTTTGAAGTTTTCTTCATTTTCGTGTTTTTCTTTAGATTGTTTTGTGTTGGTGTAATACAAAATATTTAATTACTTGCTATAGATTAGTTTTTTATGGTAAAATAGACTTAGAAGGTGAAATATGACAGACGAACAAATTGTACAACAATACAAAATAAAACCAATTGAGAAAATTGCAGCGAAATTGGGCTTAAAAAAGAAAGATCTAGTCTTATATGGTCATTGTGCAAAGATTGTTGCACATAAGAAGAAAAAGGCGGGAAAATTGATCTTGGTGACGGCTACCAATCCTACAGATGCAGGAATTGGGAAAACGACAGTGAGTATTGGACTGAGTGATGCACTCAGTAAAGTATCCAAAGCATGTGTCGTCCTTCGTGAACCAAGTCTTGGCCCTGTTATGGGGAGAAAAGGGTGTGCGACAGGTGGTGGGAAAGCACAAGTTGTGCCAAGTACCATCAATTTGCATTTTACAGGGGATATGCATGCTGTCACAAGTGCTAACAATCTTTTGTGTGCAATGATTGATAATAGTATGTATCAAGGCAATGCGCTTGATATCCAATCAGTCGTTTTTCATCGTTGTTTGGATATGAATGATCGAGCATTGAGAGATGTGACTTTGGCTAATGGGCGAAAAGAATCTTTTGTGATTACACCTGCTAGTGAAATCATGGCAGTGATGTGTCTTGCTAAAGATCTAAAAGACTTAAAACGTAGATTGGGTAATGTGATCATTGGATACAATAGCAAACATGAACCAATTACAGCCAAAGATCTAAAAGCAGTAGATGCAATGACGCTTTTGTTAAAACAAGCATTTGAAGTTAATTTGGCACAAACCTTGGAAGGTACGCCAGCGCTAATTCATCTAGGTCCTTTTGCCAATATTGCTCATGGATGCAATAGTGTTAGGGCTACACAGTTGGGGCTTGATGTGTGTGATTATGTGGTGACGGAATGTGGATTTGGTAGTGACTTGGGTATGGAAAAATTCTTGGATGTAAAATCTAGAGTATTAGAACATGCGCCTGATTGTATTGTGCTTGTGACAACACTAAAAAGTATTTTTCAATATGGCAACACCATTGAAGAAGGATTTGCGATTGTTGAAAAACATATAGATAACATTGTCAATATTTACAATTTGCCTTTAGTTGTTACCATTAATGTGCATGATGATGACAAAAACGCTGATTTAGATGCTGTTGTAAAAATGGTGAAACGACATGGTGTTGATTGTGAACTAAACTATGCGTACACCAATGGTAGTATAGGGACCAACAATCTGGCAAGAAAAGTGATACTTGCGATGGATTCTAAAAAGAAGTCAAAACTTGCTTATGCGGTAAAAGATACCTTACAAGACAAAATAGAAAAAATAGCAACCAAAGTCTATGGTGCTAGAGGTGTTGTGTATCAAGAAGGTGTTTTGGAAAAATTGAATCAATTACAATCTCAGTACGGACATTATGCGGTGATGATAGCCAAAACACCAAAAGTATTGAGTGACAATGAAAAAACTGGGGTCAACATAAGACGTGATCATATTCGATATACTTATGGAAAGTATGATGAGTCAAAAGGGTTTGATGTGATTGTGACTGATGTAGAGGTAAAAGGTGGTGCTGAGTTTGTTGTGGTGTATATGGGGAATATTTTGTGTATGCCAGGACTCAACAAGACACCTAATGCTACCAAAATAGTTTGTACAGATACAGAAGAAAGATATTTGTTTTAAGAAAAAAGGGAAGATGATGTCTTCCCTTTTTTTGTTTTCCGCCAAGATGGTTGCTGTAACAAGGCAAATGATGAAATCATATCCTTGATGAATAAGAAATAAAATCAACATCGTATATTATGCTAACATCAGTGTGTTTCGCATGATCATACTTGTCTTGTTACCAAGGACCAAATATTGCTTGGAAAACATTAGTATTGTATACAAAACAAAATTGATTATGCAGATAGTTGTGTTGCCAAATTATGGCAATCTGTTATTGTTTTGACATGAGTACATACGGTGGAAAATCAAGAAATGCCTATTGAAAAGCTGAGAATAGTATGATATAATATAAAGTATCATAAGGAGAATGGTTTTATGAGTCAATGGAAATACAGTCATGCAGAATATATAGAAAACATGAAGCCGGTGTTTGAACGTCATTCAATTACCAAAGATAATGCAGAATATTGGGCAGAGTTTATGTGGAACAACACCAATTGGAATAGTGATAGTACAGGATTGTTTGCACCAATTGATAGATTTTTGTCTACACTAGAACAATATGGTATTGATCACAACCCAGATGTTACCAATCACTTGGATGTCATTCTAAAGAATACAAAGTTTAGCACTATCTATTCAATGATAGAGTTGTTTTGCAATCCACAATACAATATCAATGTTGCAGCATTCTTTAGTGGTTATTCTACCTTTTTGTTAAAGTTGGATGTAGACAAAGCGAAAGAAGCAATGGATGCAATGAAGGCAGAAGGATACAACTATCAAAATATGATGGTTAGATGCAAAGAGTTGGCGGTAAGACCTAGTATTGGTATTATTAAGAACCTAAAGTCTATGTTGTTACCATATGTGTCTGATGAGAAAGTTGCAATTGCAATCGCAGAAAAAGCACCAAGCAATTTTGTGCTTGCTAATCGAGACGAAATACCAAAAATTTTGGAAGTGTTGGATAATAGTACGTATCCAGTAGTTGTAACAGACAAAAAGACAAAACAATGGACAATCAACAATGTGCCACTTTTCCGTCCAATTGATAGACTTTTGTTGTCCAATAGTTCGCTTCTTTCTATTCAAGATGCAGAAGAGATAGAAAAATTAAATCAGTTCTTTACAGATATTGATATCAATTTGCTTGAAGTGTATTCTAAGAATACAAGTATCTATACAATTGCAAAGCAAAAAGAATATTTGCCAGCTTATCAAGCAGCGATTGATCTACGTGTTAAAGCGGGAGAGAATAAAGAAGAAGTTGTTAAGCGTTTGAAAAAGATGATTGTGAAAGATCCACAATGGTTGGTATCCATCAATGAGAATAGTGTGAAAGAAGGATTCTTAGAAGCATGTCGTATCTGTGATTATGATATTGAGATGGCAGAGATCTATCACATGGGGCATCCAGAAATTAGTACTAAAAGTTATTGTTATCACAAAGAAGAATTGTTGAAATTGTTTGTGGATATCTATGATGATGAAGACAAAGCGAATGAAGTATTCTTTAAGGACAAACGTGTTGCAAAATTGTTTAGTGCAAGACTTGCAAAACGTTTGATTGCTGAATTGAATCATGCATCAAAATACAAACTTGGAACACAAGAACTAAAGGATTTTGTTGATCAACACCTAGACAAACTCAACAATCGTGAAGAATTGCTTGTGCTTGCTGGTATACAATCTCACGTAAAAAATACAAAGATTACACGATTTGTGAAAGGACAAAAACAAGCAAAATACAATCCAATCCTTCAAACCTTACCAGAAACAAGTGTAGAATTGTTCAATATCAATTCTAGACAAAAAACTGCTAAGTTGGTTGTAGATGGCAACAACTTGACGCCTGCCATGAAAAAGATTTTTTATTCTATCATGATTGGGGCAAGTTTAGCCAACACGGATGAGATTGATGAATCAATTTTGCAATATGTTTTGAAAAATCCAACATTGCTAGAATCTCTAAAATCTAAAATGGAAAATCCAGACAAAACAGTACAAGATATTCCTGCAATGAAAAGAAAGAAAAAACAAGCAAAACAAGAGACTGATACAACAGATGATGTATCAACAGGAGAATAAAAAATAGGCGACTAAGGTCACTAACTTTTGAAACTAGTGAAAAAAATAGATAGTCTACAAACTATCTATTTTTATTTTTTGAATAAAAATATTATCCAGAAAATTATAAAATAATAAATAAATGTTAATCCAAAACCAGCCAAAAGACCCGTTATAAATCGCCTAATGTTATTGGATTCAATTTTAAAAAAATATTGAACTCCCCAATCTACACCCATTGGTATTAAAAGTAGAAAAGTCCACCATATATTAAGGTTTAAAAAAAACAACAAAGGGATTGCAACAATTTCACCCACTAAAACCCCTGTACATCTTGCACAGATAGGGAATTGATATCCTTTGATAAAGAAACTGCGAGAATGCATTTGATGACACCCCAACTTTCTTCCGATGGACATAAAAAACAACCAAACCTTTATTTTGTTTTTATAATTTCCATTTATTTCCACAATTTTCACATACCCAATAATTTGTGTTAGTTGTCTGTCTACCTTTTCCACACGCTCCACATAAAATCCCCAATGGTCCCAATAATAAGGCTCCTAAACAACCTTTGCCAGCAGAGAAATCTTTGCCTTCAGTAGAAAATTCATTGATGATTTTACAGTTTTCACTATTACATTTTGGACAATTCATAATTTTCTCCTATGTTAAATTAAAATCATTATAACATATAATTTAAAAAAATGTTGCAAATTTCTAAAAATTTCTAAAAAAATCTAAAATGGCAAAATCCAGACAAAACAGTACAAGATATCCCAGAGATGAAGAGAAAGAAAAAACAAGCAAAACAAGAGACTGATACAACAGATGACGTATCAACAGGAGAATAAAAAATAGGCGACGAAAGTCGTCTATTTTTTATGTCTAATATTATTAGATTGCATCTCGACAAAGACGCTATCTTTTTGATTGGTGAGTCTTGAGAATATTCTTTCTTCATATCTTTCCATTAAGTCGTCAGGGAATAAGTTGGTGGTGATCACTGTCTTCTTATGGTTGATATAACGATCATTAAGGATTAGATATAGATATTCAAGAGTGACATTTTTCATAATTGGTTCTGTCCCTAGGTCATCAATCACAAGTAGGTCACAATCAAGATACTTTTGCAAGATGTTTGTTTTGTCTTCTAATTTTGCAATATGGCAGTTGAGCATATCGTTGTTGAATTGAAAACTTGTTACATAATAAGTAGGAATATATTTTTCAATAGCGTAAGATACCATACATTCGGCAAGATAAGTTTTTCCTGTTCCGCTCATTCCGCATAAGATGAAGAATTGTTTGTTGGTTTCGTACAATTTGTCAATATATTTTTTTGCAGTAGCGTACAAAGAATGGATGTTATCTCTATATTCTTTATCAAAAATATCTAATTTTGTTGTACGAAAACTTGGAAGTATTCTATCTTTGATATTGCTTTCTTCGAGCAAGATTTGGGAAATGATTTTGTAAAAACATTTGCAACGACCATTTTCTACTTTGCCTGTATCTTGGCAAATAGTGCAATGGTATTGTGGACTAAGTTGGTTGATATCCAATCCTTTTTTGGCTAACCATTGTTCTTGTTGTTGGCGATTGATCTCTAGTTCTTTTTCTAGTTGTTGGGTGTTGTTGCCCAAGTATTGTTGTTTGCCAAGTTGAATAATCAAAGTTTGTTGTTGTTCGAATAAAGTGCGAAATGTTTCATCTTTAATTTGTTCTTGCAAAAATGCATATGCTTCTTGGTCAGCTCGATCTTTTCTTGTTTGCAATATTTTTTCTGCTTGGATATACATATTCATTATAGATCAATCTCCTTGATATTTTGAATAAGGTTAGACATTTCTTCTTTGGTGTATTGTCTTTGTTTGATACCAGATTTTTTCGTTTTTTCTTTGACAGGGCTAGCAAAACTTATATTTTGTTTTTGTGCTTGCTCCACTGTTGAGATATTGTTGGTATGGTAATAAGACAAAATTTTGTTGAGGTATTGCATAGGTAGTGCTTTGTCGCTAGACAAACTAATAGCGTACTCAATGAGTTGTGTTGGTAAGTTCCAGTCAATGGTCCAAGTTTGGTAAAAATTGCGATCAATTGGATTGACTGGACGTGTAAGCCCAAGTTTTGTCAAAACATCGGCAATACCTTGGTCTTCTTTCTTTTGTTTTTCTAAGTATTGACTCAATCCATCAAGAGTAACAATACCCAACTTATACAATTTTTGCACCATTTGATCAAGACCAGTAAGAGTTCTAATATTTTGTCTAAAACATTGATTGGATAGGGTGGCGAGCATTTCGCTATCTAGACCACAATTGATCCATGGTAAGATATATGTTTCGACAACAGGTTCTACATTTTCATATCTAAGTCCTAGATTTTTCACCACTTGTTTTGCTGTTGTATAAAGCATGTCCATATTGTTGTAGTAATCATCAATTTCTTTTGTGCTATACAATTTGTTCTCAATACATTTTGTGACCAATTGGTCTAATCTTTCCATACCGCCACTTTTGACTTTTTTGGCTAAGTGGTTGATAATTTCGAAAGCAAGTCCATGGACTTCTGTCCATGTAAGATAAAGATTGTATTCTTCAATGCTTGGTGCTCGTTTGATTTTTAATGTTGCAAGTACAAGTTTTAAGTCGCTTGTAGAACGTTCTTGTAGAGCAAGACGTTCTTCCATTTTTTCGCAAGTGGTACAACCATCGCTCGCAAAGTTTTTAGCAACAGTAACGATATAGCTATAGCCGACTTTGTTATTCTTAAGTTGTACACAATAAGCAATAAGCATAAGAAGTGCATCTGCTTCAAAGTGAAGATGTTCCATAAGATAATAATATTCGTTGTACTCGTTAGGGGTAAGCATTCTACCATTGAGAAGTTCTTGTACTTTGATATTAAAATCTGTATATTTGTCTTTGTTGTATTTTTTTAGATGATTGGAAGCATATTTGGTTGGTAAGTATCTAACATCCAATGGGTTGGAAGAAAGAACAGTAACCACTCCCATCTCTTGCCAATACAAGAATGCACTTTCCAAGTCTTCTGGGCTAAGATTGAGTGCTTGACACATCTCATCCATAGAGATATCTTTGTTGCAAGCGTATAGACCATATAGATAGACTTTGAGCATACTATCTGGTACGACAGGGGCAAACTCTTGAATAAAACGATGATCTACTTTCACAAAATCTTGATCGATATATTCGGTAGAATAAGAACAAACAGACATAGTGCACTCCTTTGTTAATTTCATTTGTAATCTCTTATATTGTACATTATATACTATTTTTGATGGAATTGCAATGTTGTGGGAAAGATTGTTTGCTAATTTTTTGTGCTATTTTATTTTTCTAGCACATACAATAGGATAATGAAAGGGGGTATTATGAAAAAACTTTGGGTGTTAGTTGTGGCTGGTGTATTGCTACTTGCTGGTTGTAAAAAGACAACCAATTTGGAAAAAATAAGTCAATCGCTCAATACGTATACGATGGATTTGACTTTAGATGTGGACAACCATAGTGTGGTGGGTACACAAACTTTAACCTATCAAAACAAAACAGAAACAATCCTAGATCAAGTATGTTTTCATCTTTATCCTAGAGCTTTTAGTAGTTATGCGATCCATCGACCTGTTACAAAACTGAATGAGGCCAATGCTTATCCTAATGGGGAAAGTTTTGGGGATATTATGATGGATGCTGTCAAAGTGGCAGGAACAGATGTGGAAGTGACCTATACTGGTGTAGACCAAGATATACTCAATGTGCCTGTTCGTCTTGATCCACAAGAGACAGTGGTGCTTGAGATGCAGTACCATATACAACTACCTAATATCAATCATCGATTTGGGTATGGGGATGATACCATCAACCTTGCCAATTTTTATCCCATTGCGTGTGTGTATGATCATGGTTTTGTAACAGATCCTTATGATGCCAATGGTGATCCATTCTATAGTGATGTGGCTAATTATAAAGTGACGATGACTTATCCAGAAGAGTATATTATGGCGCATTCGGGGGAAGAAACGGATAGTAAAACAGGTGACGGGATGGTTACAAAAGAATTAGAAGCGAAAGTTGTTAGAGATTTTGCAATGGTGTTTTCCAACAATTTCAAAGTAGTTAGTGACAATATTGGCAATGTTAATGTCAAATATTATTACTACGATCAAGAAAATCCAGAAGTCTACTTAAAGACAGCCATGGATGCAATTGCTACATTTGGAGAGATGTTTGGAGAATATCCATATGATACATATAGTGTCGTACAAAGTGACTTCATGCATGGTGGGATGGAATATCCAATGCTTGTTTATATTAGTGATGATGTCACAGATAGCAGAGATTATAAGAATGTTATTATTCACGAAACAGCGCATCAATGGTGGTACGGGTTGGTTGGCAATAGTGCCTATAGATATGCTTGGATGGATGAAGGATTGACTGATTATAGCACTATTTTGTTTTATGAAAAGAATAGTGATTATGGGATAACCTATGAGGAAGCAATTAAGAATACCAATGCCAGTTATGTTAGTTTTGTAGAGTTGTGTCAAGAGGTATTGGGAAGTGTGGATACGAGCATGAATCGCCCCGTATGTGATTATGATACAGAACCAGAGTATGTCTATATGACATATGTCAAAGGGACATTATTATTTGATAACTTAAGAGATTTGATGGGAGACAAAAAGTTTTTCAAGGCGCTTACGAGATATTGTAGTCAGTATCAATTTGACAATGTAGTACCTGACCAAATGATTGCAACTTTTGAATCTGTGTATGGGACAAAACTTTCTGCTTTCTTTGATAGTTGGTTAGCAGGGAAAGTGGTGATCCAATAAAAAAAGTGGGGTGTCCCACTTTTTTATTTATAGTGCAATTTTCTTATTGACAAAATCAATAATTTCGTCCACTGTCATTCTAACTTGTTCCATGGTATCACGATCACGAAGTGTAACAGTGTCATTGTCTAAGGTATCAAAGTCGATTGTGATACAATATGGAGTACCAATTTCGTCTTGTCTACGATAACGTTTTCCAATAGAACCTGCTTCATCGTAAGTACACATGAAATATTTTTGTAATGTTTGGTAGATTGCTTTTGCTTTTTCACTTAAGTTCTTTTGTAGAGGAAGCACGGCTACTTTATATGCAGCAATTGCAGGGTGGAAGTGCATAACGACACGAGTATCATTCTCTGCAATAACTTCTTCATCATAGGCTTCACTAAGTGTTGCAAGCATCAATCTGTCTGCCCCGATAGAATATTCGATAACATAAGGAATATATTTTTCGTTGGTGACTGGATCCATGTAAAGCATATTTTTGCCACTATATTCTTGGTGACGACTAAGGTCATAGTCGGTACGATTGTGGATACCGTTTAGTTCGCTCCAACCCATTGGGAACAAATATTGGATATCGCAAGCAGCTTTTGCATAATGTGCAAGTTTGTCATGATCATGATAACGTAGATGGTCTTGATTAAAACCAAGATCAAGTAAGAAGTCCATTGCTTTTTGTTTGTATTCTTCATAGAATGCACTATCTGTACCATCTTTACAGAACCATTGGTGTTCCATTTGCTCGAACTCAATTGTACGGAAAATGAAGTTACCAGGGGTAATTTCGTTACGGAATGCTTTTCCTACTTGAGCAATACCGAATGGTACTTTTGCTCTTGTTGTACGTTGTACATTGAGGAAGTTGACGAATTCGCCTTGAGCGGTCTCAGGTCTTAGATAGATTTTGTTTTGGCTATCATCAGTGACACCACGAGAAGTTTCGAACATTAAGTTGAAGTTACGGATATTAGTCCAATTGAATTGACCACATTTTGGACAAGCAACTTTGTGCTCGTTGATATATTGTTCCATTTCTTCATTAGACATTAGGTCTGGATTTAGTTTTCCTTTACTATGTGTTTCGATAAGATTGTCTGCACGCATTCTGTTTTTACATTGTTTGCAGTCCATCTTTGGATCACTAAAACTAGCAGTATGACCACTAGCATCCCAAACTCTAGAGTTCATAAGAATGGCAGCGTCTACACCATAAGAATTGGCAGATTGTTGGACAAAGCGTTTCCACCAAGCACGTTTGATATTGTTCTTAATTTCGACACCAACTGGGCCATAATCCCAAGTATTGCCCATACCGCCGTAGATTTCGCTACCTTGAAAAATGATACCACGGTTTTTACACAAATTGACTAATTTGTCCATTGTTACTTTGCTCATAATTACCTCGAATTGTAAATATTTCTTGGCTATTGTATCACAATTTTCTCAATTTGTATAGTTATTTTGTGGCAAAATTGCGGATAACCCGCTTTTTCTTTTTTATTTGCTTGCTTTTATTGGGGGTAATTGATAAAATAAAGAATACTAAAAATAAAAGTTAAGGGTATTATGGAAGAAAAGAAGAAAACAAGAAAAAAGAAAGCAACTGTCCAAGAAGAAGTTGTAACTCAACCAGAAGTAACAACAACTGCCGCAGTTGAGGAGAAAAAATCCACAAAAAGATCTTCTAAAGCAAAAACTCCAAAAGAGGAAGTAGTGCAAGAAGAAGTGACAGAAGTCATGGTTGTGGAAGAAGAGAAAGTAGAAAAGGGTAATTCAAAAAAGACCAATCGTGTTATCCCAAAAGAAGAAGTGGAGAAAAAGAATCTCAACTTCATGATCGAACCAAAGAAAAAGAAGAAACAAAAAGAAGAAAAAGCAATTGAAAGATACAATCCTAACAAGAAGGTTGGACTTACCAAAGAGCAAGTAGATGCTCGAACATCGATGGGTCTTACCAATGTGGTGGATAAAAAGAATAAGAAGTCATATTTGCGTATCTTTATTACCAATATCTTTACCTTCTTCAATATCTTGTGTTTTGCAGTATGTGGAGCATTGATTTCGGTAGGTGCATGGAGCAACTTAGTCTTTATGGGTACCATCCTTGCCAATATGTTGATTGGGATCATTCAAGAGATTAAGGCTAAGATTACCGTGGAAAAAATCAGTTTGGTGACAGCACCTGTTGCTCTTGCTTTAAGAGATGGAAAAGTAAAAGATATTCCAATTACAAGTGTTGTATTAGATGATTTGTTGATCTTTCAATTGGGAAAACAAATTTGTGCAGACTGTATTGTAGTAGATGGAGAAGTAGAAGTCAACGAAAGTCTTTTGACTGGTGAAAGTGTTCCAGTAAAGAAGAAAGCAGGAGACTTGCTATATTCTGGAAGTTTTATTGCTAGTGGAAAATGTACTGCTAGAGTAGAAAAAGTAGGCAATGATAGTTATATTGCGCAACTTTCTAGCAAAGCAAAACAGCTTAAAAAACCAAATAGCGAATTGCTAAACAGTCTTAATTTGATTATTCGTATTATTGCTGTTATCATTATACCAATGGCAATTTTGATGTATTACAATAACTTTAATCAACTTGCTAATGTGAATGAGACAGTTAAGAAAACAGCCGGTTCTATTATTGGTATGATTCCAGCAGGTATGTTCTTGCTTACTAGCTTATCTTTGGTTACTGGTGTTGTAAAACTTGCTAAAAAACGTACATTGGTCCAAGATATGTATAGTATCGAAATGCTTGCACGTACAGATGTATTGTGTCTAGACAAAACAGGAACAATTACAGATGGAACAATGAAAGTCAATAATGTTGTTCAATTGGAGTTTGATCTACCTTACAATATGAATGATATTATGGGAAGTATGCTAACTGCATTGGAAGACAACAACCAAACTAGCCGTGCGCTTGCCAACCATTTTGGATATAGCAAAGAGATGTTGCCAAAAGAGATTTTACCTTTTAGTAGTGCTAGAAAATTGTCTGCTGTTACGTTCCGTAATGGTGAAACTTATATCTATGGTGCACCAGAATTTGTCTTAAAAGGAAAAAATCCAACCATAGACAAAACAGTCAAACAATATGCGCAAAAGGGATTCCGTGTACTTCTTCTTGCACGTTCAAAAGGCGAATTGGTTAATGGAAAATTGCCAACAGATAGACAACCAATTGCTTTGATTGTCATTCAAGACCATATTAGAGATGATGCGTATGATACCATCAAATGGTTCAAAGAAAACAATGTAGAAGTCAAAATTATTAGTGGTGACAACCCAATCACAGTCAGTGAAGTAAGTCGCCGTGTAGGTGTAGAAAATGCAGACAAATTCATTAGTCTTGAAGGGTTGACCACTCAACAAGTTATTGATGCTGCCAATCAATATACCGTCTTTGGACGTGTTAGTCCAGAGCAAAAGTGTGTACTTGTTAAAGCGTTGAAAGCAAAAGGACACACTGTAACCATGACAGGTGATGGTGTCAACGACATCTTGGCCTTAAAAGAAGCAGATTGTAGTGTTGCGATGGCTAGTGGTAGTGAAGCAACGCGTAGTGTTAGTCACTTAGTACTACTTGATAGCAATTTCTCTAGTATGCCTAGTGTTGTTGCTGAAGGTCGAAGAGTTGTCAACAACGTGCAAAAGTCTTCTTCATTATTCTTAATGAAAACGTTGTTCACTACATTCTTATCTTTATTCTGTATTATTGTTGGGGTAGAATATCCATTCTCTACCAACCAAATTATGTTACTTGAATGGTTTGTTATTGGTGCACCATCGTTCTTCCTTGCATTGCAACCTAATAAAGAACGTATTCGTGGTAAGTTCTTACCAAACCTATTGGCAAGATCATTGCCTGGTGCAATCATCTTTACATTCAATGTCATTGCATGTTATTATTTTGATATGTTCTTAGGAACAGGTGGTCAATATGTGACCATGGCATCCCTTATTGTAACGATTTCTGGGTTGCTTGTATTGTTCTCAACATGTTTGCCACTCGATATTTATCGTGGATTCTTGATGGTAGTTATGGTTGGTTTGACCATTATTACACTTGGTTTTGTACCATTTAGTTTCTTTGAATATGTCCCAATTACCGATATTAAGAATATCTTATTCATGATCTGTCTTGTACAATTTACTTATCCATTCCATAGATTTGTTGTCAATACAACCAATAAGATGTTTGAAAAATACGATCGATAAAGTAATAGTCTTCTATGTGTCAAAACATAGAAGATTTTTTTATGTCTGGGTATATCTTACCATATTTTCCATAGACTAACAAAAAAGACGGTTTAGGTGAAAATATGAAACGAAAAAAAATCAAATATCTTGTAGGGTTATCCATTATAGTCCCAGTGCTCACGACCATGGTTGTAATGGGGAAAATAGAATATGATGCTAGAGTTCCGGTACCGACAATTGTGATCAATCAATATGCGGTTAGTGATAACAATCTACAACAAGTGGCAGATCGTATTGAGCAAGAGGTGAGTTATAAGCGAGATCATATCACCATTGAGTTGTCTTACAATCACAAAGTCTATCCTGTAGAATTAAAAGAATTGTCGATGTCTACCAATATTCATACCATTATGCAAGAGTTTTATGATAGACAAGATGCACTTGAGAATAAGCAACAATATCTTGCATCTTATATGAATGGGAAAAGACATTATCTTGCTATTCAATATCTTTTCCCAGAGATAGAAGCACGCATTGATGAGATTGAAAAAGAGATAGCTATTAGTCCAACAGATAGTCGTATTGTTTTGCAAGATGGCAGTGTGGAGATATTACCCTCAAAAGATGGGCTTGCTATCGATAGAGAACAATTGTATCAAGCAATGACCTATGCATTTTACGAAACCAACCAAATTAGCTTAGCAATTCCTACAAAAGCGGTTATGCCAAAAGTAAAAGAAGAAGATAATGCAAATTGTAGTCGTATTCGAAGCGAGTATACAACCAATGTTAGTGATAGTACGGGCAATAGAAAATACAATGTGCGATTGGCATTGGAGAGACTCAATGGTCTTCGTGTAGAACCAGGCCAACAAGTGAGTTTTAATGCTATCACTGGGCCACATACACTTGAGAATGGTTACAAAACAGCAGTGATAATTCTCAATGGTAAGTTTACGGATGGAGTAGGGGGTGGTGTTTGTCAAGCAAGTACCACATTGTATAATGCCTTACTGAAAGCGGGGTTGCAGGTTGATCAAGCGTATAAGCACACTTTACCAGTAAAATATGTTCCTCTTGGCCTTGATGCTATGGTGAGTGAAGGGATTAGTGATCTTGTCTTTACCAACAATAGTTCGCAAGCCATTACCATCTGTACAAAGACAACAAGTGAAGATGTAACGGTGGCGATCGTTGGGGAGGATATGGGTAATACAAGATACGAAGTTCGTAGTGAAATTGTAGAAGTATTGCCACACAAAGGGGATGAAGTTGTGTTAGATTATCAAGGAGAGTATCTAGACAAAGTCATCTTCCGTGGTGAACAATACAGGCTTGCTTATCCAAGACAAGGGTATATTGTGGATAGTTATATAGATAGATATGATGGAGATACACTAGTCGAAACAACAAGAATTAGACATGATACCTACCAACCACAAAAAGGAAAGATTGTGGAAGGAGTGAAAGAAGTTCCACCAACACTAGAATTGATAGAAGAGGAGATTGATGTATTGCAATCTCAAGAGGAGACGGTGTCAGCAGAAATGTTTGATCTAGATAGCATAGAGTATGTTCCAACACATCTATGTCCATAGTGTTTGTCAACCAATTTTGAATATAAAATAAAAAAAGTTTTGTATAAAATACACATTAAGTCTGTAATTATTCAAAAAAATGAATATTCAAAACTGCTTTATGCAAAGTGATGATCAAAACAAGTTGTGGATAACTGTGGACAACTGGCACATTTGCACAATGCGGAGGGTAGTTTTCGAAAAGTTTTCGAAAATTTATTGTGGATAACTCTGTGGATAACTGTGGAAATGTGGATAACTTTTGTGTATATATGCAAAATATTGTATAAAAAATCATTTTTTCATAAATATTCATCAAAATTTATAATTATGAGATTGTGTATATGTGGATAACTTTGTGTGTATAACTTGCAAGATAAAAAATCTCACGAACAAGATATTGCTCGTGAGATTTTTCTATTTTAACAATCATTGATTGGGGAAGAGGGAGAGGTATAAAGGAGGTTGATCCTCTATACACTTCATCTTATGTGGGGGAGGGTAAAATGTGTGCATAAAGATTTGCCAAAAAGACAAAAATGTTTTACAATGATACTATGAAACAAAAATTAGAACAACCAAAAATTGTAGTTATTAGTGGAGCGAGCTCTGGTTTGGGGTTGGCAATGGCAAACGATTGGAAGGCAAAGGGACACATTGTTGTGGATCTGTCTAGATCAGGAGAGAGACATGATGGGATTGATCATGTTGATTGTGATGTGACCAGTAACCAAACAGTATCAAAAGCCTACAATTATATCAAAGATCAATATGGAAGAATAGATGTTTTGGTCAATAATGCAGGATATGGATTGAGCGGTGCGATGGAGCTGATTACTGAAGATAGAATGCAAAGCATTTTTGATGTGAATGTCAGTGGTGTGTATCGACTATCTAGAAGATTGATGTCACTAATGAATAAGGGTAGTAAAATCATCAACATTGCTTCTGTTTGTGCTATTTTTCCCTTGTGTTATAGAGGGTTGTATTGCTCGACAAAGTCTGCTGTTGCGATGATGAGTTTGTCTTGGCGTATGGAATTAAAAGGAGATATTGACATTGTCACTATTTGTCCGGCAGATATTAAAACCAATTTTACAAAGAATCGAGAGAAAAACTTGGTTACAAGTGATCGCTATGGACATCGAATTGAAAAAGCAATGCATAAGATAGATCGCAATGATGATCATCGTATGCCAGCAAGCAAAGTGGCACGAAAAATCAATAAAATTGCTTGTAAGAAGACAACAAAACCACTATATATTATAGGTTGGAAAATGAAATTGCTAGCATTTGCAATGCGATTTTTCCCTTTAAGTTGGTTGATGTATTGGACAGAAAAAATATACGGAGGACACTAAGATGACAATATTGGATTGGGTATGTATTGCCATTGCAGTTGGTAGTTTGGTTGTAGCAATCATTGCTTTGACTACAAAAAAACAAAATAGTCGAGATGTGGAAAAAGAAATAAGAGCAGAACTGACTTCACAGCTCAGTATTACGAGACAAGAACTTGCAAAATCTATTGGTGATCGTATTGATGCAATGACCAAGATGAATGAACTGAAATTAGATAATGTGCGAAAAACCGTAGAAGATGGTTTGGACAAAATCAATCGAGATAACACAGAAAAGTTGGAAAAGATGCGTGTTACGGTGGATGAAAAACTCAACGATACACTAGAAAAGCGTCTTGGTGAAACTTTTAAGAATGTCAACGATCGACTAGAGTCTGTCTATAAAGGTCTTGGCGAAATGCAAACATTGGCGCAAGGTGTGGGTGATCTAAAAAAAGTATTGACCAATGTGAAAAGTCGTGGTACATGGGGAGAAGTTCAACTTAGCAATATTCTAGAACAATTCTTAACCAAAGAACAATATGTTACCAATGCGAAGATTAAACGTAATAGCAATGATTTTGTTGAGTTTGCGATCAAAATTCCAAGCAAAGCAGACGGAGAAGATCTATTGTTGCCAGTAGATAGTAAATTCCCTATCGAAGATTATCAAAGACTTGTTGAGGCAGAAGAAAAAGGGGATTTAGCAGAAGTAGAACACGCTAGACGCCAACTTGAAAAAAGCATCAAAGTATGTGCTAGCCAAATTAGAGATAAGTACATCGATCCGCCAAAGACAACCAACTTTGGAGTTATGTTCTTACCGACAGAAGGATTGTATTGTGAAGTATTGCGCAATACATCACTTGTAGAAACTTTGTCTAGAGATTATAAAGTAACAGTGACTGGACCAACAACTTTTACTGCATTTATCAATAGTCTTTGTATGGGATTCCGTACGCTCGCTATTGAAAAACGTACAAGTGAAGTTTGGCAAGTGTTGGGCAATGTAAAAAGTGAGTTTGCTAAGTTTGGTGGATTGCTTGACAAAACTAATAAAAAACTAAAAGAAATTACTAATACAATGGAACTTGCGTCATCAAAAACAAGAACCATAGAAAGAAAATTGCGCAGTGTAGAAGCCTTGCCTGTTGCCAACGAACAAGAATATTATGGACTACTTGATTTTGATGGGGATGATGAAGAGGGAGAAGAATAAAATCTTCTTCTTTTTTTCATAACAACTTGGACACATTTTTTGGTTAGAATACATAAAAAATAGAGATCATCTTATTTTTGTTTGACCAAAAAGAGTGTTTTGATTATACTTAATATAAGGAGGGGAGAATATGAAAGCAAATAACAAATTGATCGCTCGTATCATTACTATTGTATTAATGGTTCCTGCATTTATCATGTGTTTTGTGCCAGTATTTAATTTGTTTTTAACAGCTGGTAAAGAAACAGAAATTTTGAGTACATTTAAGTTGTTGGATAGTTATGCTGATGTGGAAAAAGTATTCAATTTATTTCAAGCAGATAAGTTTCAAACAATTTGGATGACACTCAATACTGTATTTGTTGTAGCAATTATGATTCTTGCAGTTGCGTATGTAGTACTTCTTGTTCTTGACTTATTGAAAATTAGTTTCAAAGGAAAAGAATTGGTAGAAAAAGTACTTGGTTACGCAACACTTGTATGTGGTATCTTAGCATTTGTCACTGTTATCATGGCTATTACAATCAATAGTTATTCTACAACAATTGATGTATTAATGACTAAAGTTACATACAAATATGGTCTTGCTGCTACATTCTGGGCTTGGTTCCAAATCGCTTTTGTTGTTGCTGGTGTCGTTGGTATTTTAACTGCAAAACCAGTTAAGAAAGCAGGCAAAAAGAAATAAAAAATAAAAAACGAGTAATTGTTACTCGTTTTTTTTATTAAAAAATAAGGTCGTGGTCTCTACCACTCATTGTTGTGCGGGTTGCAATCCAATTCACTGTTGTGAGCAGTCCTTCAAGAGTAGGGAGTCCATTTTGAAAATCTGTTTTGATAAGATATGTGAGTTTTTGGTCAATTAAGTTTGTTCTTTTCTTCATGAGTTGATATATTTTCTCTGGTTGCAGAGTAGTATAAGTCGGTTTTTTGGTGATAGGTTGACAACTGTATTTTTCAATAGCATCTTCGATCAAGTTCCATTGATAACAATAGAATTGCATTATTTGTGCGTTGTTGTATGCATGAAATAATTTTTGTTGCATTAAGTAGATAGTGTCGTTTTTCTTTTGCATCAATTGTTTTTTAGATATCTTTTTTTCTTGATTAAGAGAAAGTAATCCTTCTTTTATGTGTTGATAAGTCGTGTCTTGTGGCAAACTCGTTGGAGGTATCACCTTTTGTAGGTGAGTCAATTTGTATTGCTTTGCAATATGTTGGCATTCATCTAAAGGGATCTCTTGGGAGTGTTGCAATATGCGAGCAATATTTTTTTCAAGTTGATATTTTATTCTTGGTCGATAGAAAGGGTATAGACTATTGAGTATCAGATTGAGCAACAATCGTAAAGGGAAAACGCAGATTGCTAAAACATATTTTAGAATAGTAGCTGGTATTTCGCACAATGTGCATTTGATTTTATGAGATTTTGGATAATAAGGATTTTTCCAAACTGTGTGATATTGAAAAATCGGATCTGTCATAGATTCTACAAAATCTTCTCCAAATTCTTTCCATAGTGTTTTTGGATGAAGTTCGTGGTTTTGATATTCTTCAATTGCTTTACGTAAGTGTTGAATGGTTTGATCTTTGTTCATATATTACTCGCTCTTATTTTTTTCTTATTAAGAAAAAAAGTTGTCTAATTGATAATTTCATTATACCAAACAGACAACAATTGTCAATATTTATTTTTGATAGATGACTTCACCATTCATGATAGTTGTTTCGACTTGAATGGTTTCTAATTGATAAATTTTGCATTTGAGAGGATTGTTGCTCAAAATAACAAAATTGGCAAGTTTTCCTTTTGCTATACTACCTTTTTTTGGTTCGTTGTACATCTTTGCTGGATGAATGGTAAGACCTTTGAGTGCATCTAGTATCTTGATGTGTTCTCCATAATTGAGTAATATTCCATTCTTGGTGACTCTGGTGAGACTATTTTTAATGGATTGACAGGTAGAGTTGCCAGAGACAATATTGTTGTAAAGGCCAAAAGCAATGCCTTTTTTCTTGCAAGTTTTGAGTGGGTTGATGGTGCGGCATCTAGCTTTGCCAAAACACCCAATTAGAGCATCTCCATCGTCATGAATTTTGTTGATGTCAAAACATGGGGTGATCCCATAACGTCGCATATAATAGATTTGATCTGGTTCTATCATACCACATTGCGTTAGGATGTATTGACGAGAAACTATCTCTTTTTTGTCATATTCTTTCAAGATTTTGACAAAATTGGCAAAGCATTTGTTTCCATTACATTCCAGTGTTACGTGAATGTTGTTTTCTTTTGCCCATTGAAGATCGTCTCGAAGTTGGTCTTGACTTATGTTAGGTTGGCCATAATATTTTGTGCCTTTGTAGGATGTTTTCATGTGAGCCATCATAGATTCAGCACGACCGTCTAATATTAGATTGATCCCACCAAGTCTAAAGTGATGACGATACTCATCACTGAAATAGTTGCCATAATCTTCATAACTATCTTTATCTGTATAACCAATGGTATCTAGTTGTAGTAGATCATTGTCGTACATATATTGGTATACAGGTAACAGACTAGTAGTCATCGTACTTTCGCATACGGTAGTGATACCCATAGATGCATACAATTGATTGGTACGTTCTACTGCACTAGCAAGTTGTTTGACAGTAGGGGTAGGGATAGACTCTTGCCATTGTTGTACTTCTTCTTGTGTTTTGATCCCTTTATCTTTGTCTGTGATCTTGACTTTGAGTTGTTGGAGTGCCTTGGTGTTGAAGATGGTTGTTTTTCCATCAATAGTGGTGATCATCATTGGGTGTTCTGTCATCTTATCTAAGACTAGGCGAGTCATTTCTTTTTTCTCTTTCCATTGGTCTGCATGATAGTTGCTCGCAATAATCCAATCTTTCTCTTTGAGTTTTGTTTCGAATTGTTGAATGAGGTCCTTTAATGTTGCATAAGAATGGCAGTGATGAAGGTTGAGTTGCAATTGATTGTTGATACTTGCAATATAATGTCCATATCCTTCAAAAAAAGCCGGCATCAAAGTTTTGCCTTTTAGATCAATATATTGATCTTCATTGGTTAAGGTGACCTGACTATGTTTTAATTTTCCTACAAAAATAATCGTATCACCTTCTGTGATGACACAGTCTGCATGTTTTGTTTTGTCTAATGTAATAATATTGCCATTGTAATAAATTTTTTTCATATTTCACCCAGTTGTTATACTAATTTTATTGTACTACATTTTTTCAAAGTTGACTAGTGCTTTATGCTAATTGTATACAAAAAGTCTGACTTTTGTGACAAGATAATAGGTTTTGTATGAAGATGTTGACTAAAAAGAAGCACACTTTTTGTTGTGAATAATAGAAATGTAAAAAATAAAACACCTTGTGAATAACGAGGTGTTGATTGGAGCAGGTAGCGGGAATCGAACCCGCGAATTATGCTTGGGAAGCACACATTTTGCCACTAAATTATACCTGCAATTAAGATATCTATCTAAAATAGTATAGCACACACAAGGATATTTGTCATCCATTTTTTTATGGCTTATCCAAGATGAGGGGGAAGATTGTCGAAAAAAGATTGGACAAGCCAATCTTAATGTTCGTTGCAATTAGGGTCAGTAGGAAAATATCTATTTTTTAATCCTACCTGACGGATAATTTCTTGTTCGCTGTACAATCGAAAATGATTCATGTCGCAAGCGACATTGATGCCAAAACTTGACCACATTCCGTTGGATCTGTGCAAGTGTCCATAAAGATTAATATATTCTTTATGATGATGGATAGGTTGGTGTACGAGATAAAATGGTGTATCTTCTATCATGATAAGATCATTTTGCTTTACATCTTTGATACCGTTGTCTAGGCAAAATTGACGAAATTTGTCAAAGTCGTTGTTAAAGTAGAATTGGATAATACGTTCTTCATTATTGCCAAGGATAAGAATAATATCTGCTTTGACTTTTTTTGTGAGTTGTAAGGCGTGCAACCAATTGGTTTTACCACTTTTATGACAATCAAATAAGTCTCCAATGACATAGATCGTGTCGCCAGTTTTTGCTATTTTGTTCCAATGTTTGATAATCCATTTGTCAAAAGCCTTAATACTAGAAAATGGTCTATCTTCGTCAAGCAGGGTTTCCGGATCACTAAAATGAATATCGCTAGTAAAGTATTTCATAATTTCTCCTATACTCTTTTAGTATACATTGTTTTGGACTTTTAGGTCAAATGAAATCAAAGAGTGGTTGTTTTGTTCATACACAAAGAAGATGATTCATAAAAAAACCACAAGCAATTGTGGTTTTTGTTTTTAATATCCAAGTTCTTCATGACTTTCTTTGACAGCTCTAGCTTCTTGTAAAAGCTTGCGATAAATATCATCATCGCCAAAGACAACATTACGTTTACGTTGTGTTTGTGATGCAATTTTTTGCACGGTCATTATAGTTGGCTCTTCCATATCAATTGCGGGTTGTTGGTAGATCTTAGAGAT
>JAZSRJ010000024.1:0-9151 GCA_045538425.1 Clostridia bacterium | reverse complement strand
CGCAGGCAAAATAAATGCATGAGAAAGCGTGGATATACGATTGCCTGTAAGCACATCAACTTCTGCAATACTTTCGATTTCATCGTCAAAATACTCAATTCTAAGAGCAATTTCACTACGATTGGCAGGAATGATATCAATCACATCTCCTCGTGTACGGAATGTGCTTCTTTGAAAATCAATATCATTACGTTCGTATTGCAAGGTAACTAGTCTTTTGATGACATCATTACGACTAATTTTGTCTCCTGGACGCAGCGACAAACACATACTCGAATATGTTTCTGGTGCAC
The DNA here is from genome assembly GCA_045538425.1 of Clostridia bacterium. Classification (GTDB taxonomy): domain Bacteria; phylum Bacillota; class Clostridia; order Christensenellales; family UBA1242; genus CALVJJ01. The sequence goes on along the minus strand of JAZSRJ010000024.1, from coordinate 8,858 downwards.
CCAGACCATAGATACAACTCACACTGGCAACAACAATGACATCACGTCTTTCAAAAAGAGAACATGTTGCCGAATGTCTCAATTTGTCTATATCTTCATTAATACTCATATCTTTATCAATATAAGTATCCGAACTGACAATATAGGCTTCTGGTTGATAATAATCATAATAAGATACAAAATACTCTACTCTATTGTTTGGAAAAAACTCACGGAACTCATTACAAAGTTGTGCCGCAAGTGTTTTATTGTGGGCTAATACTAAAGTTGGGCGATTGAGTTTTGCAATAACATTTGCCATTGTAAATGTTTTACCACTACCTGTTACCCCTAATAACGTTTGGTATCTAAGCCCATCTTGTACCCCTTCTACAATTTGATCAATTGCCTGAGGTTGATCACCTGTTGGTGTATATCTACTGACTAGTTGAAATTTTTCCATAATATTATTATATCCATCATTCATTTTTGTATCTATACTAAGTATACCATACTTTTCCCTAATTGAAACACTTTTTTATGAGATAAAAAAAGAAGTGACAACCCACTTCTTCTAGAATTTAAATATACTCTTTAAGATAACACCAACAATAAAAGACAAAATTGCAAGCAACACGGTACGAACAATTAGCATTGTCGCAGTTTTTTGAGTAGATTTTCTTTCTCTCAAATATGACTCACCTTTTTGCTTGAGTTTTATACAATAGACAAGTCTGCCTTTGCTATCACTACTAACAGCATCAATATAATCATCTAACACCAATGCGTTGATAATTTGGTCTATTTCTATATTATTCAATTCATATTTTGGCATCAAAGCAGTTGTAATTTGTTGTGGACTGATAAGTGTAGAATCCTTATCAACACATTCCCCAAACAGATAACTCATAACTGCATGTTCTTTTTTTGATAACATAACAACCTACCCAAATAAAAATATAGCTAGTACTGCTCCTACAAATGCAGAAAGACCACTACAAATCATAGAAGCAATGAATAATTTTCGATAATTACGTGCAACTTTATATTGTTCGACTTCATTTTCAAAATACAATCTTGCTTTTGGCAAAACACATAGACAATAGATCTCACCTTCTTTGTATTTTACATCAATAAAATCTCTTTCATGCAAATAATCAATACATGTACCAATAGATTCTTGATTGAACCCATATCGATTTGGTAATGCTGCAAGCAGATCTTCTAATTCGATCACTTTATAGCCACCATCAACACATATCTTAGAGATTGTTTTTAGAAAACTTAATGTTTGTTTGTCTAACATAATTCCTACCTTTCATAGAAAATATACCTTATAAAAGATTTTATCAAAAACAAGTCAAAAAGGCAACTAGAGTATACAAATTGTCAAAATTATTTGCACAATTTTGTCAATCATACAAAAAGATGTTCTGCTATGCAATAATAATATTTTGGCTTTATTTTGTTCAATTATGCTTTTTGCATAGCATAAAAAAGATTGCTAGAACTTAGCAATCTTTTTTATGATTATTTAGTAGACTTTTTAGATTTTTTACCAGTCTTCTTACCTTTTTTACCAGTAACAGCAAAGTAGATAATAACACCTGCAAGCAATGCTAGAGCAAGTACAATAAGTACTGTACCTACAACTGTACCTACAACATTTTTATTACCCTCTGTATCTTCTGTACAGTTGATTGTGAATGTTTTTGGAGTTGCAGTATTACCTGCTTCATCTTTGAAAGTAACAGTTAGTGTATATTTACCTGTTTCACTAAATGTGAAAGTATATTTGTTGTATACATTTCTATCTGTGCTACTATTAGTACCAGTATATTCGTTAGTCATAGACTTATTGCTACTATTACGAAGTACCATAGTTACTTTGATTTTTTCTGCATCAGTTACATTATCTCTCAAATATGGGATAAGATCTTCAGCATCAATGGTAATTGTTTGGCCAAGTTTTACTTCACTTGGGATTACTTTTTCTTGTTTGTCTGTAGTATCAAATACCAATTGTGGATCTTCATAGTCACCAACATATACAACAAATTGTTGTGTTTCTGCTGGGTTACCACTGCTATCTGTTGCACTATATACTGCTGTATAAGTGTCATCTTTTGTAGCAAGGAAAGTATAACTACCATCTGCTTGTTTTGTTACTTCAAAATTATCACCATTTGAGTTGGTTACAGTAACTTTCTTAGAAGCATCAAGTTTTGTTCTATCTTCTTCGTATTCATCTTCAACACTGAATCCAGGAATACTGATTGTCATTGTTGTTTCACCTTCATCAGCTACGAATGCAGAATAGTATTCTTGGTATCCTTTATCAACAGTAATAACTGGTTTTGTGTTTTCTTCAGCTTTGATGGTAACAATTCTAGATACTTCAGCAGTTCCATCACCATCTTTATCCCCAAAGTATTGGATATAGTATACACCTACTTCTTTAGGAATGAATCCTGCAAGAACACCATTGACATAGATTGGTTCGCTTGTCAATACTTTGTTAGCTTGTTCCCAAGTTGTTACTTGAGTATTATATTCTTCAGCATATTGTTCTCTAAGTTCAGCTGTAACTGTAGTAATATCTTTTACCATTGTTAAATACTTATCAATAGAAGTTAGATATTCAGGTTTTTCTGCACGATAAATCTTCCAATATGTGGTAGCTACTGCTGCTGTTTGTTCTCCAGCAAGTGGAATATCTTGTCCATTATCGCTAAGTCTAGCGGTTTCTGGATAATATGCTTTACCAACTTGAATTGTTTTGCTAAGTGATGCTAAGTTAGACAATACAAGTTCTGGAAGCTGTGTATTATTAACAGCAATTTGATAAGATTTGCTAAGTCTTGTAGAACTATTAGAAGCAATATAAGTAATGGTATATTCACCATAGTATGTTGCTTTGAAATATGCTCCTTCAAGGTACGTGATGGTTGATGTTGTTGCATCATTACTATTAGATGTCAAACCATTGAATACTGGAACAATATTGTTGTATTTGTCTCTAACAACAACAGACAAACTGAATGCGTTAGCCATTGCATCTTGAGCAACAAATGCTGGAAGCATAACATTAGTACCTTGATCAACTGCATCAGTTGCACCATTAAGCGCATACAAATCTGCTAGATATGTGTTGGCATCTGCAGTAAATGTCAAATCAGCACTAGTATCAGCTGTACCACGGTTGACAATGACTTTTCTGCTAACAGTTGAAGTTGTGCCAAGATCATTGGTTGCTGTAACAGTAATCACGATAGATTGATTAGCAGCTAGCACTTCTTTTTCGATGATATATTGACCATTATCGCCAACTGTAACATCTTTTGCTACACCACTATCACCTGTATAAGTTGTTTTGATTTGAAGTCTTGTATCAATATCCTTAACACTTGGAGCATCGAACACCAAATCTTCTGTAGCATCTACATATTGTGTAGAGAATGCAAAACTAATTTCTGGTTTTGATACTTTTACTTTATCTTCGTATTCTGCATCACCTGCAGCATATACAGTTAAAGAGAAAGGCATTTCGGTAGTATTACCTTTTTCATCCGTAACAGAATAGATAATTCTGTATTCGCCCGCTTGTGTAATACCATCAAATACTCTTGTTTCGTTGTATGCTGGTACATCATCTGCATTGTTGAAAGAAGAATTATAGATAGTTGTACGAGTATTGTTGCTTTCTTTACGATACTCAATCTTATAAGTCAACTTGCTTTGATCTTTTGTTACATTATCAATAGCATACATTGCAGGAAGAGCAATTGATACTTTGTTTTCTGCGCTAAGAACAGCATAACTAGGGATTTTGTATTCTTGATTTTCAGTTGCTTCAATATTTTCATCTGTTAGTTCGTATGCATCTACAATATACAATTCTGGTTTTGTATTATCTACAACATTATCGATATTGAATCTATCAGTAACAGCTTCTACTCCAAACAAATCAAGTCTTGCTGTATAAGTCAAACGATAATCACCTGGTTTTTGGAACAAATCAGTTGTTGTTTCGCTAATTGTACCAAGAACAGTATAATCTGCTGTAGAATTATGTTCTCTATACTCTACAGTAATAGTTGTATAAGCATCAATTGTTTCGCTCTTTGTTTTATTTTTAACAGTAACACCAGGTAAAGTGTTTTCTTTTCCTAAAACAATAGAAGAAGCAGTTGGTTTTGATTTGTTATAAGCAATTTGAAGTTTGATATCATCAGTATTTAGTGTACTAGAAGCAGTAAATCTTTCTGTTGTTGTTGCTTTTACCATTCTAGTATCAGCACTTGTACCTTCATAATATCTGTAAGTAATAATATAAGCACCTTGCTTAGCAAGTTTTGCACTATCTACATTAACATAATATTTTCCATTGTTATCCACATTTGGCAATGTGTCTGTAGCACTATCAAGAAGTGTTGTAGATACACCATCTTTGTCAGTAAGAACAATAGTCATACTAGTAGTTGCTGATGTGTTTTTAGCCACTGTGCCACTTGTATTAGTATACAATGTTTGTTCTTCATCTTCCATCTTAACAGTAGGCAATTCTACTTTGAAATTGCTTTGATTGGTCTTAACAACAGATGGGATAACATATTGGCTATTGGTTGGCAAAGCAATGCTGTAATTGTTTGCTTTTACATCTACAGTAATTTCTTCACTACTTGTTACCATACCTTGATTGGTTGCTTCATATTTGATAACATAAGTTCCAGAATATTTTAGATCAATCACACCTGTAGTATTAGCTGCGTAGTCCCCCTCTTCAGCATAAGTATTGCCAGTAACAACATTACCTTTTGCTTCATAGATACCACGTGGGTTAAGAATACTAACAGTTACTACTGTAGTACCATTACCGGTGCTAACAGTTGGCAAAGTTAGTGTGCCACCAACAGTACCTGTTGTTGTAACATTGGTCAATTTTAGATCATCACCCATTGTGCTAGATACATTGGTATTAGTGTATGCTGCTTCAACAAACATATCTCTAACTGAATAAGTCTCAGCGGTGATTGCTGCACCTGTACCAAGTACAGAAGCAAGTAAAACTGGAATCAAAATCTTTTTGGTCTTCATAAAAATATCGTACTCCCTTGATTAAAATAGTGGAACCAAAGTTATGACCATAATTTGGTAAAAACTTCTATCATCCACATTAGACAAACTCATTGTATAATAATAGAATAATTTTGTCAACAAAATAGCGCAGTTTTCCAAATCATTTCGCAAGTTTTTGCAACCTTTGATTAGTTTTACTATACCCCCAAATTACCAAATTATGTAAAATATTTTCCAAATTTTGTCAAATGTGGTATTAAGTGTCTTTATCAATACATAAAATAAAAAACAAGGAGCATACACTCCTTGTCATCTTACTGGACTTATCTATATTTGTGATCGTCACAGCCGCAGCCACAACATTGCATCAACAATAATAACAAAATAATAGAGCAGCAGTCACAACCAAAATTGATGTTACAGCCACAAGAACTAAGAAGTAATAGTAAGATGATGCAGTCACAGTTGTTATTTTTGTTATCATCGTGGAACATTCCACCGTTGCAGTTGTTATTTCCGAAAAGCATGGACAACTACCTCCTGTATGTAGTTTTGCAGACCAATCCTAAAGCCGAAAATAAAATTGGACTGTTATACTTCATACTATTAAAAAATCTCAAAAAATGTTACACCTGTGACAACAAAAAAATGTAGTAAAATCAAAAAAATTGGTTTTACTACATTTTTATTTTTTGCATTTAATTTAGTGAATCAATGGTTTTGACGATGGCTCTTTTTAGCCCTTCAATATTGGTGTTTTGCTTTGCGGAGATATAGATAGCATCTTCTTGTCTATCGTATTCTCCCACCTTATCGATTTTGTTAAAAACCCTGATAATTGGTGCTTTTGCGCCAATTTTTTGTAGAACATTCAAAACTACATTTTCTTGATTTTCTACCTCTTTGTTGCTTAAGTCCATTACATGAATTAACACATCTGCATGCACTGTCTCTTCTAGTGTACTAGAAAATGCATCTATAAACTCATGTGGCAATTTGTTGATAAACCCAACAGTATCCACCAACAATATTTCATGATTTCGGTCAATATAAAATTGTCGTGTCGTTGTATCAAGTGTCGCAAATAATTCGTCTTTTGCATACACCCCTGCTTTCGTTAGAAGATTGAGTAAAGTGCTCTTTCCACTATTAGTGTACCCAACAATGGCAACTGTTATTTTTTGATTTTTTTGGCGTTGTGCACGAGTTAGTTCTCTTTGTTTTTTAACTTTGATCAACTCTTGCGTTTTCTTTTGTATGTTTTTTTCAATAATTCTACGATCTAATTCCAGTTTTGTTTCTCCTGGTCCACGCATACCTACTCCACCACCAAAACGTCCACTTGTACCAACAATACCCGACAATCTTGGTAAAGTGTATTTTAGTTGCGCTAGTTCTACTTGCAGTTTTCCTTCACTTGTGCGAGCACGACCTGCAAAAATATCCAAAATCAAACGACTTCTATCAATAACTTTTACACCCAACACTGTCTCTAATGCATTTTGTTTGCTACCAGACAACTCATTGTCAAATATCACAATATCTGCATCTTCATTTTGTACAGCGCGTTTGATTTCTTCTAATTTTCCTTCCCCAATGAAATATTTTGAATCCGGTTTAGTACGCTTTTGAGAAAATACTCCCACAGTTTCAATATGGTTGGTTTCTGCTAGATTTTGCAATTCTTCTAAGGATTTTGCAATATCATCTCTACCTAGTTCTACACCTACCAAAATAGCTCTACTTTCGCTTTTTTCTTGATAGATATACTTGTCCAAATTTTTCTTATACAAGGCATCATATTCTACCAATTTTTCCATAATTCCATATTTGTTGAGGAATCTTGCGTCATCAATTGTGTATCGATCCTCTTTTTCATCATTGATAAAAGCAACCTCTGCCTTATATACCCCTAAATGATCGACCGATATTGCTATGATACAATCCAACAAATTATGATGCAAACAAGATATATCTTCTCTACTTAACGTACAATCACCACTTGGATGTGTATGAATTAATCTAATCCCACTCAATCGATCCTTAGTTTCAATCGTTGTAACAGGAGCAGAACTATGATCACCAATTTCAATATCCACAACCATTCCTTTACGATTGATCAAAACAACAATTTCAGCTCCAATAGCATAACTAATTTTCCCTATTAATTGAAGCAAACTTTCTTCTATGACTTTGTCTTTATCAAAATATTGTCCAATGTAAGACTCAAGTTCTAACTTGTATTCTTTTTTAATTTCCCAATTTTTGCGTTCCATATGATACCTCAATACATATAGTATATCATAAGAAAACAAAAAAAGCACATATTTTAATTATGTGCTACAACTTTTCCAGTTGTTGTATCTACCAAATATGACCAACGATTGCCATCACTAGCAACCAATGTAACATACCAATAATAACTATCATCCAAAGTATCTTCCTCTTGTGTCATTTTGATATAGACTTCTATCGTTCCATGTTGAGTACTTTGCAATATATGATTTTTGGCTTCTTTTGTAACAATTTTCAATGATTGCATAGCATCAATTGTCCAATTTTTTGTTTTACATGTAAGAGCTACTTCTTTGTCTAAATTATCCACCAAAATCTTGGCAATTATATGACTATCTGGAGATAATTGTTCTTTTATATCAACTAAAAAACTACCATTAAGGGGATTGTAGACCAAATCTCCATCCATGCGTCTAGTACCAATAATTAAGATATATTTTGCGTTTTCTACATCTTCAATTGGTTGTTGCAAAAATGTAAAGGAAAGAATACCAAAATCTACTAGCGCTGTACTTTTTCCATCCATAAGATAGGTACTTTCCCTTTTCCCTGTAAGGAATTCTACTCGCATATCTTTATCACAATACGAAAACATATCATATCTAACTTCAGCAATATGATTTTTCATTTGTTCAAACATTTTGTCCTTACAACCTGTAAGACCAATGCAACTCACAATGGTAATCAATAAAAAAAACAATCGTTTCATACATCCCTCTTTTAGATAATGTATGTTAGATTGTTTTGATTTATGTCTTAATTACTTACTAATTTCCTCCAGTCTAGCAATATGTCTACCACCCTCAAACTCAGTATTAAGGAAAGTATGAATGATCTTTTTTGCTTTATGAAAAGAGGTATAATTAGCAGACATAACAAGCACATTTGCATTATTATGTCGACGACCAAAGTAAGCATATTTTGTATTTGGACAAAGCACTGCTCTAATTTTTTTATGACGATTAGCACCAATAGCCGTCCCTAATCCAGTCCCACACAAATAGATACCAATATTATCATCATTTTCAGCAACAAGTTCATTTGCTTTTAATGTATAAGTCGCATAACTATCTGCTTCATCATATTGATTTGCCCCCACACAGACATATGCAATATTCAATTTTTCAAGATATTGCTTGATTTTTTGCATCAAAGCATAACCTCTATGATCTGTAGACAATACTACCATATTACCACCTCAAACGCTCATTTTTAATATATTCAACAACAATCGTTGCCATTTCTTCCATAAGTTCAAAACAATAAGAATAAACATCAATATCTTTACCGTAAGGATCTGGAATACTCATCCCTTCCCAAAAATCATTTAAACTTACCACGTTATTTATATTACGTAACGCATCTTTATGAAAATCAGTAACTGTTAAAATCAGAGTATCCTTAGTAATCATTGAGTATTTTAATTGCTTAGCTTTTCTGTTACCAATGCGGTAACCATGTTGATTGATTGCCTTTTTACTGTTAGGTTGAATGGTTAACCCTTC
>JAZSRJ010000077.1:0-18512 GCA_045538425.1 Clostridia bacterium | reverse complement strand
ATAATAATTCTATTGTTCCTGTAGAACCAGCTCTGTTTTTGGCTAAAATAACCTCAGCAATATTTTTCTTTTCAGATTCTTTATCATAATAATCATCACGATATAAAAACATTACCATATCAGCGTCTTGCTCGATAGAACCAGATTCTCTCAAGTCACTAAGAAGCGGTCTGTGATCGCCTTTTCTTTGTTCTGGCGCACGAGACAACTGAGAAAGCACAATAACTGGAACGTTGAGTTCTCTCGCCATAATCTTCAAGTTACGGGTTAAGTCACCAACTTCTTGTTGACGGTTGCCGTCTCCACCTTTAGAGTTGGATTTCATCAACTGCAAGTAGTCAATCATGATCAAGTCAAGACCATGTTCACGTTGTAGTCTACGACACTTCGACAAAATATCCATTGGGGTATTGAGCGCACTATCGTCTACATAGATACCAGCTTGTGTCATCTTCTCATTAGCTGCCCACAAAGCTTTCCATTCGTCTACGTTGAGTTCTCCACGAAGTGCTTTTCCCATATCAACATACGCCACACTACAAAGAGATCTTTGTGCCAATTGGTCTTTACCCATCTCAAGAGAGAATACAGCACATTTTGCACCATGATTGATAGCGGCATGGTTGACCATGTTCATCGCAAGAGAGGTCTTACCACAACCTGGACGAGCAGCAACCAAGATAAGATCGCTCTTATGAAGTCCGTTAAGAATTTTATCTAGACCATAAAGACCTGTTGGAATACCTGCAACAGCACCAGCATTCTTTTGAATTTCTGCAAATTTTTCCATAACACCACTAAGGCTATCTCTCAGTGGAACAAGACTACTTCTTTCTTCCTCTTGTGAGATGGCATAGATGTTTTTCTCTGCGAATTGAATTGCTTCGTCTTTATCTGCACCTTCATATGCTTTGACAATAATGTCATTGGATGCACTGATCAGTTGACGAAGAACAGAATTACGTTTGACAATTTCGATATAATGTTTGTGGTTGGATGCACTAGGCACCATTGTGGTCAAATTGGATACATATTCGATACCACCAACACTATCTAGCATATTGACCTTTTCCAATTCGTCAGACAAAGTGATAATATCTACTGGACGATTGAGCGCATAGATTGTTTGCATTGCACGAAAAATGATTTTATGCGCTTCCACATAAAAATCACTATCTTTTAAGTCACCCATAATGGTCACAATTGCTTCATTATCAATGAGTGCACAACCAAGTATACTTTGTTCGCTTTCCACATTATGTGGCATTGTTTTTCTTTCAGTAGCCATAAGTCACACCTTAATTTGTATTTTTTTCTTCTTTTCCTTTTTGGATCAAATGCGCAATGAGTGCAATCACTAGTAGCACCACAACACAAGTTAGTGCACCAAGACCAAGACTAGCCCATGGATGCATATGCGCCGTAAGGATCTCGACCAATAGAACAAAAGGCAATGCTATCAAAAATCGAATTGCATATTTTTTGATTTGCTTTTTTACATCTCTTTTATCAAAAACATATCTATCAGCCATACTATCCCCCATTATACAATAATTGTAACCCTATTGTAACACAATATCTTGGCTTTTTCAATCATTTGTTCGCAATTCTTTTCTATAAAATAGAAAAAAGCAGAACAATTCTGCTTCTTTTCTTAATTCATTGTGCTCTCCGATTGATCTATACTTGCATGCTTTTCCAACAACTTCAACATATTGCGTTGTTTTCTATTGCCATTTGGATTGTTTGGTTTATGTCTTTTCACCGATACAGTATTTTGCTTTGCTTTCTTTTCTTCTGCCATTTTTTGCATCACAGCAAGCGTTGTTGCTTCTTGTTGTTCTCTTCTTTCTCGAGCTAGTTGTTGTTTTTCTTTTCTTGCTTCTTTTTTAGCTATTTTTTCCAGTTCTTCTACGGTTAGTGGTACGTCTACTTCTTCTACCATTACGACTGGTTCTAATCCTTGCATAGCATACCATTGATGATCTAATGTATTCTCAGGTTCTATCCCAAACATGGTATCAATCATACGATTAGCAAGTTTTAAGGAAGCGAAACTGGTAAACCAGCCATCTTTTCTCTTCTTTGCACTTGGGCTATCACTACGTTTGTGACTAAGATCAATCATTTCCTCTAGTTCTTCCAATATCTTTTTATTATCTTTTATCTTAAAATAATCTACAATTGAAGACAAAGATGCTTCATCTTTGTATTCTTGACCAACAAGCATACTTAAATGTTGGAGTGTAATGATATTGGAAGTAAGTGGTGAAGTACTATTGTAGATCATACAATTGTCTTTGTTGAGAATATGAAAATGTGCTCTACGACCGTCGCATTTATACAATCTTTCCCAACGCATACGAGCATACGCTTCATTATGAATATCTTTTTCCTCTGCATAATGACTAGCCATAGCTCTTAACATTGGATTACCCAACACCTGATAATGCTTGCTATACTTACTATCAAAACGGAACATCGCAGTACTATGATCAATTCGATCATCTGGCATAAGTTTTATACTAATACTATACTCAAGCACTGGCACTTTACCAATGTTTTGGTATTCTACCATTTGTGGGCTTATCTCAACTACTTTGATGAATCGAACTACTTTCCCATCCTCTTGTAGTGTGTACATTGGTTGAATAAAAGTATGTTCACCAATATCAATCACTTCTCTACTTTTCGAAATACGAAAATATGTTTTGTCTAAAAAGTATTTTAATGAGCCACCATCTGTCACTGGATACTTTGCTGTATTCCACAATAATGAAGACAAGTTGACATCGTGAACCGTATTGGTATCTGTTGCAAAATGGTCTTTTCTATGATCAGACCATTCTTTTGTCCAAGTAGATACTTGATCTTCTAATACTTCTTCCGTAGCCTCGTCTTTCCAATCATACATATTGTGACAATGAATATGATCCAGCGGATAATCATCTTTACTCAATCTTTGGCAAACAACAAAATATTTCCAGATAAGGTCACGTTTGCTTTGGTTACAAAGCAAATATTCTAACACCAAATTTTGTTGAAAACTTGCTTTTTCTTTAACAGGCGCGCCATTAAAAAGATTGAAAAGTGGCACAAATGCATTACCCAATTGTCTTTCAATTTCTGCTTTCTGTTGCATTAATTGTTGTCTTTTGTTATTCATAGCCCTACCCTCTTACTCCTATTGTATCATCCAAAACAAAAATTAGCAATATCTATTTTTCAAAAACATTCTGTATTTTCAAATCAAAAACAATCATTCTCTATTTTTTTTCTTAAAAAATGTTGACAATTATTCTTTATTGTTGTAAACTCTAAAAGTCAAAAGTGATACATACCATATCCACAATTTCATATATGCACCATAATTGGATAGAGCGTTGGTCTACGGAACCTGCTCGTCCCTACAAGAGAGTACTCACAATGACTATAGCATTGTTCGCATAACACTTGCGGACTGCGCTACCCCACAAAACTTTTTCAATTTTTATGGGGACCCCGATATACTTTGGTTCCTGCTAGCAGCAAACCAAAATAACAACAATTTCATATATGCACCGTTAGCTCAATTGGATAGAGCGTTGGTCTACGGAACCAAAGGTTAGGGGTTCGACTCCCTTACGGTGCACCATATAGCACACGAGTCGTGTGCTTTTTTATTGCTTATTAGGGAGTTGAACCCATTGTCGGGGACCCCAAAGTATTAAGAGCGTAGCGTAATCTTTGGGGTAGACTGTCCGGAAGGAATGTATACATTATATTATCAATATCTCAGCGAGTGCCACTTTCACATCAACTACTATCAAAACTAACGAGTAGGTCTCCCTTACGGTGCACCAAAAAACACACTCATAGGGTGTGTTTTTTATTTTTCATGATTCAAGTGTCTTCTAGATATCATACTACTATGCACAAAATAAAGAGCAACCACAATTGTTGTGCAACACAAACAGACAATATCAAAAATTGGGTTGGCCACTAGCCCCATAGTGAGCAATAAGACTTCCCCTACGACTCTACCCATGTTAAGATAGACTTCACTGATTGTCACATTCTCAACATGATACTTTTGCAAGTCTTCCCTTTTCGTTATTCCAAGTCTTGCTGTATTTGTCACCGTCTCTGGAACAACAATGCTGATGTTCCAGAATATATAAAACAATGTAAGAGAGAATCGATTAAGACTAACAAGAACTGCCACAACCCCAATAGCCACAAGCATACTTGCCAAAATAGAAGTAAAGCAACTAGACCAAACTTTCTTTTTCAAGTTGTACAAAGCAAGAATACTAATAGATAGGATAGATGCAATTGCAGAGAAAATACCAATTGAAATATTGCTACCAAAAGTGATGACCGTATAATATAAAATTATCATAGACATATTGGTACAAATCCCATAGAAAAACTGATTCCAATAAATCTGTTTTGTCTTTGGATATTGTGCCTTTATTGTAGACAAAAAGGCTTTATATTGGAGTTTTGTATTGTCGACTTCTATTGGTGTACTTAAAAACATGGCTAAAATAAGTTGTGTCACAACGACAACCACCATTCCTGTTGAAATAGCATGCATGCCAATTTTATCAATACCAAATCCCATAACAATTGACACGACAAAACCAAGAATTGTTCCCAAAATCTTTGTTGTGGAAATAAATAAAGACAAGTTATTGTGATCTGTGACAACTGTTCGGAGAGGGTTGGCACCACCCCAAAACATTATTTCAGCGATTGCATTACAAATGGCAATGATATACACATATTGTGTAATAGCATTACCTAAGTATACAACAATCACCACAAATAAAAACTTAAAAATCATCCCCAGCTTTAAGGCTAATGACTGATCAAACTTCTTAAAAATTGGTGCCATAATCCATGACAATAATACTGCAATCGTATGCATAACCAAATAAAATACAGCAACATTGATAATCCCATTGCTCGAAATATCTAAAATATACGCAAGCAAATAAGTATAAATAAAAATATTTGTTATTTCGTTCAGCAATAAGCAGGATAATAATAAAGTTGCATTTTTTGAAAATCTTTTCATATCTTTTTCCTTTGTTGACTTCGACATCCATTATAGCACGAAATCTATCCTATGTAAAATCATTTTGCAACATCTTTCTATACAAAAAAAAAGAACTTATGCAAGTTCTTTTTTATTATCCCAATACAGATCTATTTCATCTCCAAAACGAAGTTCTTGATTTCCCACAACATCTTGCGTCATACGAATATATTGATATTGGTACTGATTGTTTTTCAAAACAACAAAACCTAATTTTTCATGGAGTTTTTGGCTATATTCATTATAAGCTAATACACTAGATGTGACCAATTTGTATTTTTTAGAATGATGTAACACATAATCCAAAAGTTGTGTACCAATCCCTTGGTGTGCATATTCTTTATCCACTGCTATTTGGCATATATAAAGATCACTGTCGATTATACCATTTTCCACGAGCCCTACATATCCTACCACTTTATCATCATCTAGTGCACACACTAAATAATGCGCATATTTAACAATTTGGGTAAATTGCAATGTTCCACCATTGGTTACGTGATGTTGCTCTGCAATAGCAATACATTGATCGGCATACTCTCTATTGCTACCTTGTGTTACAATTAATTTCATTTGTTCACCTTTTATCCTGTAGTTAGTATACTCTAAGAAAGATTCAAAGTCAATAGTCATTCTGTCCAAACACATAAGAATATTGAAGTCAATATTTTATTTGTTTTTCATAAAAAAACCACAAACAAAAAAATAAAAATCCCCATTGTTTATGAGGATTTTTTATCATAATTTAGTTAAGATATCCTTTAATAATGACATCTTCTGCCTCTTCTTTAGTTAGACCCAAAGTAGTAAGTTTTTTCAATTGGTCACTGGCAATACGACCAATGGCAGCTTCATGTACAAGACTTGCTTCTACACTATGTGCATCTACTTCAGGAATAGATGCTACTCTTGCATTGTCTAGCAAGATCGCATCGCATTCTACATGTCCAAAGCATCTTGCCTTACCAACAATTTTGCTCACAAATTTTTGTCTTGACTCACCTTTTGCGACACTACGACTGACCACTTCTACACTGCTATCTTTACCCACAAGATCTACCACAAACTTGGTCTGTGCTTCCTGATCATCTGTTGTTAAGATTTTCTCCGTAATCATCAATTTTGCTTTTTCTTTTAGCGTTGCTTTTGTCTCTCGATTAGAATACGATACACCACCAAGTTGTACAGTCTCCATCTCCACAACACAACCTTCTTCCATATTCAAAATAGTTGTAGGATTGAGGATCTTTTGGCTATCGCTATTACCCAAGCCAAGATGTTTTTCTACATATCTAATTTTTGCATTTTTTCCAACATGGAAAGTATGAATCCCATTATGTGCACTAGCCTTTGTTCCGTTGTTGTGAATACCACAACCAGCAACTATTAGAACATCTGCACCATCTCCAATATAAAAATCATTGTATACTAAGTCTTCTAATCCACTCTCCGTTACAATCACTGGAATATGTACACTTTTGTTTTGTATACCAGCTTTGACAATAATATCTATACCTCTTTTATCTTTTTTAGGGACAATATCAATATCAGCAGATGTTGATCTTGCGATACTTTTCCCATTTTTTCTAATATTGTAAGATCCTTTTGGGATACTATGCCAGCCAGCTACTTCTTGCAATAATTTTTCATCAATATTATTCACCAATCACCTCGCTCAATCTTCCACATTTTTTATTTAGCAAAGTTGTGTTCCAGTGGTCTTTTTCTACCACCTGACAGACACCATTGTCCATCAACACAATTTGGTCAGCAATACTCAATATCTTATTTTGATGACTAACAATGATCACTGTCTTATTGTTAAGTTTTTTGAACACTTGAATGAGTTCTTCAAAACTCCACAGATCAATCCCAGCTTCTGGCTCATCAAACAAAAACACTTCTCCACCCTTGGCTAATGCCATAGCAAGTTCTATTCTTTTGAGTTCTCCACCAGACAAAGTATCATCTAAGGCTCTATCAATATACTCTCTTGCACACAATCCTACAACAGAAAGATAATGACAAGCATCTGTCACTTTCAAAGTTGTACCGGTTGCAATATCCAATAATTGTTTGACAGTCAATCCCTTAAAACGTACTGGTTGTTGAAAAGCAATCGTAATACCTCTTTTTGCTCTATCTGTGACAGATAGATTGGTGATATCTTTTCCTTGATATAATATCTTTCCACTATTAGGTTGTATCAACCCCATCAATAGAGAGATAAGTGTGCTTTTCCCACTACCATTTTGACCAGTAATCACAGTGATTTTGTTTGGTTCAAAAGCAAAAGAAAGATCGTCTATGATAGTCTTTGAAACACCTGTCTTTTCTTCTTGTACTTTATATGTAATATTTTTTAGTGTAATCATATACATCCTTTTTTCAATATAATCTATCAGTAGTATACATCTATTTTAACAATTTTGCAAGCCAAATATCCACTGAAACAACCCACAAAAAGAAAAAAGAGTTAATCACTAACTCTCTTTTTTACTTGCAAGTAAGATAGAATAAGCAAGCAACCACTCTGCAGGATAATATGTCCCTAGACAAATAATATTGAGTAAGATATGTCCATAAGAGAATGTTGCAAACAATAATGCAAAATCAGATATAAAGAATAAGATACTTCCAATCATGATCACTAATCTTAAGATACTTTTTTCTTTTACATAATTGGCAACAGCTTTTGCTACCATATTGGAGATCACAAATGCATAGAAAATACAAACAAGTTCCATTACAATATCAAAAGTAAAGACTGGGATCAATGTAATAATCAGCAATGAAGGAACAAAGATGCAAAGCATAATGATCCAATCTAGTTTTCTATATTTTTCTAGTTGTGTATAAGCAACAAGATAGAATACATGACCAATAGCAAACAACAATGCACCCGTAATAAAATGGATTTCAAGCAAGATATCTCCTGACATCGCAAAGACTAAACCGGTGAGCATAATAGCACCAAAACGCACATTTTGTTTTGTCTTGATTGTATACACAAAATTGATCAACCCTACCAATACAAACAACGCACTAGTAATTGATTTTACCCAAAGATAACTATCTAGCAAATAGAATAGATCTCCAACCAAAATCATTGCTAGCAACAAATAATTACAAATATTCCATTTTTTCATAACTTACCTCAAAAACATTCTTATTAACCAATATTTCCATTTGTTGTATGGTTGGTATCTCATTGGTAGATCCAACCAACGTTTTTTATCTAGTATACTCTTATAATGTGTAAAAGTATCAAATCCTACTTTCCCATGATATGCACCAATTCCACTTTCTTTGAGTCCCCCAAACCCTAAGTGAGGACTAGAGATATGAATAATGGTATCATTGATACAACCACCACCAAAATCACATCTATCAAGTATCATTTGTTGATTAGTCATTAGCCACCTCATAATAGATAGCTTCCAACTCTTTTGCCGTCATAAGGACTGGCACTGGATACAATGGATTGCCTTCTTTTTCGGCTTGTTGTGCAAGCAGTGGAATATCTTCTTTTTTAATATCTAGATGTTGTCCAATATGCATATTGGCATTCATTGATTCAATTTTTTCAATCAATAATTTTGCTCCAACTTCCATTGGTGTATCGGCACTAAACAATTCGGCATATACGCCTAGTTTCCACAATTTTTTGTATATTTTACGTCCATATTTTTTAAGCATATATGGAAGAATAATTGCATTAGCAAGTCCATGTGGCGTATTGTATTTTCCACCGAGAGAATGTGCAATAGCGTGGACATATCCCACATAAGATTTTGTAAAAGCAATACCTGCATAATAAGAGGCAAGCAACATGTTACGTCTAGCCTCAAGATTGCTTCCATTGTTGTACGCTTCTTCTAGATTAGCAAAAATCAATTTTACCGCATCAAGCGCTCTTGTTCTTGTCTCTTTTGTAGTACTACGACCAATAAAGGCTTCCACGGCATGCGTCAAAGCATCCATACCAGTGGTAGAAGTAATGTGTGGAGGCAACCCAATCGTCAATGTTGGATCAAGCAAAGCATATCTAGGAATGAGTGGAAACGAACTAATGGCATATTTGTGACGAGTATTGCTATCCGTAATAACTGCCGCTAGTGTTGTTTCGCTCCCCGTCCCGGCTGTTGTTGGCACTGCGATGAGCAATGGAAGTCGTTTCCAAAGTTTGATGACACCCGCAAACTTCCCTAACGCTTTTTTCGGTTTTACAACTCTAATACCAGTAGCTTTAGCACAATCCATCGGGCTACCACCACCAAAAGCAATGATTGCTTGGCAGTCATTGTCTTTGTACATTATATAAGATTCTTCCACATTATCCGTTGTTGGATTAGGAACTGTTTTGTCATACACCACAACCGTAATATCATGTTGGTTCAGTGTCTCCACTAGTGGATCAAACAAGTGTAATTTTGCAAGACCTTGGTCTGTCACAAGCAAAACTTTTGTCACATTGTTGGCTGTTAATACTTCTGCCACACTTTCATTGTTTTCTAGTTGTTGCGGTTCATGGTACGGTAAGATTGGAAGAGCCAATCGAAAGACTCCTTGATAGATTCTACACCACCATTTTTTTGCTATATTCATACTTTCCCCCTTATTGTTCAAAATAAACAACCCCAACTGTGCCAGGACCTGCGTGTGTTCCTACAACAGCACCAATTTCACTAATACCAACAGGTTCTACACCCAATTGTTCTTTCACAATTTTGTATAGTTTTTGTGCATTTTCCATGCTATCACTATGTGCAATAAGCACATTCTTAGTTTTGTCCAAATTAACAATACTTTTACACATTGTTTTCATGGCTGATCCAAAACCAATTGCTTTCCCCGCAACTTTAACTACTTTGTCTTCAAGCTTAATAATTGGCTTAATATGAAGAGCCGTAACAGCCATACCTGCTACACGGGAAAGTCGACCACCTTTGATAAGATACTTAACATTCTCTACCACCGCAAGCAGTCTACTTTTGCTTCTCAAGTATTCCATCTTAGTCACCAAATCTGGTAGTGTAATCCCTTTTTCGATAAGACGAACTGCTTCCATAACAAGCGCCTTATATTCAAAAGTAACTGTTTCGGTATCAAAAATAGCCAAGTGCTCGCTCTTAAGTTCTTCACTTGCTAGTCTTAAACTATTGTAAGACCCAGACAATCCACTACTAATAGCCATAACGAACACATCTTGTCCTTTATCTAAGTATGGTTTGATAGCCTCAATATAAGTCATTTGATTGACTTGCGTTGTTTTTGGCAAGTTTTTGCAAGTTTTAAGTTTTTGGTAAAACTCAGCATTGGTGAGATTGACGCCTGTTGTATACTCAACATCATCAATCAAAATATTCATAGGAATAATATCTACTCCCCATTTTGTAGCCTCTTCTTTTGTAATATCTGCTGTGCTATCTACGATTAATTTTATCATTTTTTCTTCTTGACTCCTAATTTCTTTTATAATATTTGCATTTTTAATAAAAAAGTGTTACAATTGTAACAGATAAATTATATCAATGTTTATGCGAAATCACAAACAAAAACTATTTTTCAAAATCAATTGTGATAAAAGGAGGCAAAATGTCACAGCTAACAACCAAACGTAACAAAACCAATTTGTTTGTAAGAGATTGTATCTCCAATGCATTGTTTCAATTGTTGCAAAAAGAATTATTGGATAGTATTACCATCACAGATATTATTAAAAAAGCCGGCGTTAGTCGTATGGGATTTTACCGCAACTACCAATCCAAAGAAGATGTACTCATGCAATATATGCAAGATATCTTTGTCGAAACATTAAAGGATATCCAATCTCATAGATCACTGAATTTTTCTATACACAATATTATGGTCACTACCCTTGAAAACTTCAAAAAGTATGCTGACAAAATGTATATTTTACTCAATCAAGGTTTGGATCACTTAATCTATGATTGTTATTGTAGAGCTTTTTTATCCCTTATCCCTAGACAAAATCCAACCCCCATTCGAGAATACTCTTATCAATTGTTTTTGGGCGAATTGTTCCACTTAGAGATGACATGGCTACGCAATGGTATGAAAGAGACTCCAGAGCAATTAGCCACTATCTATCTTAAGATCTTAAAACTACGTAGCAGATCTAATCCATATCAATAAAAAAGAGAACAATGTTTGTTCTCTTTTTTTTATAAAGTTTATTCGTTATTTATATCGTTCGTTGAAGAATTCATATTTTTTAATTCTTCGGCTGCTTTTTGATATTTCTTTAGACAAAATTGATAATATGGACTATTGGGATTTTGACTATAATATTTTATCAAATCTTCTAGATGTTCCAAAATCATCTCAAACTCTTTTTCGCCATAATCTCTATAATAGAAAAGATGCAATAAATTATGCTTTTCAAATTCTTGCATTAACGCATAAATATTTTCTACTTCATAACATTTCAAGAGTTTTACACTATTCCCCGTTCCATCAACAACTTCCGCAGAATAAGATGTTTGATTTTCTTCAAAATGCGAGTTTTCTTTGTCAACTATATAAATATAACATTTTTCTTTGTCAAACACTTTTTTGAGAGCATCTTCATATGCCTCATAAAAATATACTTCACCATTATTATTCATTAAACCATATTGACCATCCAACCCACCCAAATGTTTTCTACTTCCATAAAACAATATAGAATTCAAATGATAAGATGCAAAAACACAAGGTTGTGTACCTTTTTTATATGCCCAAGACCTATTAGGTTTCAATTCTGTCAAATTACCAACAGGTGAACAATGAAATAAAATATTTTTGTCTTGAACATTGGATAGTATAATATCTTTAAATTCTTCAAAATTAAACTTCTCAATTTTCATATTAAACCTTACACTAAAAATTAAAACACATCAAATAGGTAAAATACACTGTTTTAATTTTAGTTTCCTTGCTATGTTTTGTTAATAATTATATATTTATTTTCACTTATTCCATATTACAAGTATAATCGTTGGGATCAGCACTTTTTTCCGTGTCCCTCATGCGATTAATTAATTTTATTGGACAAATCTTTTTCCCATTATATTGCGCCTTGATCATAGGCTCTTTGATGATCATATAACAAAGTGCACCATCTTCTAGTCTTGGATCTTCTTCATTAATCTCAGCACCCCATTTTTCATAAAATCGATTGGCTTGTGCAGAATTGCGTCTCACAAAGATAAACTCAAGTTTTGAATCACTAATAGATCTATAATAATGAAAATCTTTTAAGATAGCATTAAAAAGCACACTACCTAATCCATCATTTTGATATTTATCTTTAATTTGGATATCCGTTAATTCAAAGACAGCATCGGCTTTTACTAAAAAATAATCCAATCCATAATTTTGTTCTACTTCTTTTCCTGGCCCTTGTATCATGACATAAGCACACCCTGCCATTTTGCCATTGCGGGTAAGCATATATTCAATTCCAGTATCGCGAAGCCCACGTCCTGTAGAGTATTCTTTTGTTCTTTTCAATTCGTATATTTTTTCTTTATAGATAATCATTTGTCTTGTTACATTTGCAAATGCACCATATTGTTCCATGATCTTTCTCCTCTGCCCCCATAAAGGGATATCTATTAATAGTATACCACAACTATATAGATTTTTCAAGACCAACAAAAAAGAAAGAGTGACACTCTTTCTTTTATTGTAACAATTGTTGTAGTTGCTCACAACGATCTACATCCATGACAGGTGTCTCTTCTAGTCTATACGTTAGTCCTAGTTGTTTGTATTTTGACTTTGCCATATCATGGTATGGAAGCAATTCTATCTTTTCAACATGTTGCAATTGGCTTGCCCAGTTTTTAAGTTGTAAGACACTTTCTTCTGTGTCATTCCAACCTGGAACAATTACTTGTCTTAACCACATCTTCTTATTCTTTTTTTGACATAGATCCACAAAAGCATAGAAGTTGTTATCTTTCATTTCGACCAATTCTTCATATCTAGCACTATCCAAATCTTTGACATCTAGTATCACAAGATCGGTATAGTCTAAGACATCTGTATTGACCAGTACACTACCAGCCGTATCTAGACATGTATGAATACCTTCCGCCTGACAAAGTTTGAACACCTCGGTCACCCATGCTTGTTGTAAGAGGGGTTCGCCACCAGAAATCGTTACTCCACCATCACGATAGTATCCACGATAACGCTTAATCTTTTTCACCATTTCTTCTGGCGTAAAAGTTTGTTTTTGTACAGTATGGTCTAGCATTTCGGGATTGTGGCAATACGCACAGCGCAAAGGACACCCTTGTAAAAATACCACCATGCGCACGCCTGGCCCATCAACTAACCCCATTGTTTCGATGTCTGCGACATTACCTGTTACTTGTTTCATTATTTCTTCCCATGGAACGTTCTACTAATAACTTCTTCTTGATGTGCTCTAGACAACTTATTAAAGTTGACAGCATATCCAGATACTCTAATCGTTAGGCTTGGATATTTCCCTGGATGATTCATCGCGTCAATCAACAAATCACGATTAAGCACATTGACATTAAGATGTTGTGCGTTTTGGACAAAGTATCCATCTAGAATATCTACCAAATTATTAATTCTTGCTTTTTCATCATGACCAAGCGCATTAGGTGTAATAGAGAATGTATTGCTAATACCATCTTGACAGCAATTGCAATATGGAATCTTTGCAACAGAATTAAGACTTGCAAGTGCACCAGAATTATCTCTTTCATGCATTGGGTTAGCACCTGGAGCAAATGGTTGACCACCTTTTCTGCCATCTGGAGTACTACCAGTCTTTTTACCGTACATAACATTACTTGTAATGGTAAGAAGTGACAAAGTATGTTTTGCTTCACGATACAACTTATTCGCTTTCAAGCAATCATAAAAATATTGTACCACTTCAACACCAATACTATCTACTCTATCATCATCATTCCCAAACTTTGGAAAATCTCCTTCAACTTGAAAGTCGATGGCAATACCAAACTCATTTCTCACTGGTTTTACTTTTGCATATTTGATCGCACTAAGAGAATCTGCTACAACAGAAAATCCCGCTGCACCAAATGCCATAAGACGCTCAACCACTGTATCATGAAGCGCCATTTGACCACGTTCGTAAGCATATTTGTCATGCATATAATGAATGATATTCATAGCATCGACATATGTTTTTGCTACTTTTTCAAGTGTCTTTTTATAACTTGCCCATACTTTTTCATATGTGAGTGTGGCTTGGGTGTTTTTCTCTAGTCCGTCAACTACCACTTTTCCACTCTTTTCGTCTACACCACCATTGATAGCATATAATAGCGCTTTTGCCAAGTTACATCTAGCACCAAAGAATTGCATTTGTTTTCCAACACGCATAGCTGATACACAACAAGCAATGGCATAATCATTGCCATAAAGTGGACGCATCACCTCGTCCCCTTCGTATTGGATAGCATCTGTTAAGATAGAGATCTTCGCACAGAACTTCTTAAAGTTGCTTGGTAGTTTGTCTGACCAAAGCACAGTTAAGTTTGGTTCTGGAGATGGATTGAGATTGATCAGTGTTTGGAGATATCTAAAAGAGTTTTTCGTAACTAAACTCTTTTGATCATCTAGCATCCCACCTACTGTTTCGGTTACCCATGTTGGGTCGCCTGCAAATACTTCATCATAATCTGGTGTACGAAGATGTCTTACGAGTCTTAGTTTGATAATGAATTGATCAATGAGTTCTTGCGCTTCTTCTTCAGACAAAAGACCAGCCTTTAGATCTCTTTCGATATAGATGTCAAGGAATGTTGAAGTTCTACCAAGACTCATGGCTGCACCATTGTTTTCCTTAACACTAGCAAGGTATCCAAAATACAACCATTGTACTGCTTCTTTTGCATTGGTTGCTGGACGAGAGATATCAAAACCATAAGTCTTTGCCATCTCTTTCATCTCTTCTAGCGCTCTAATTTGCTCATTGACTTCTTCTCTAAGTCTAATATTTTCCTCACTGACAACTGGAATGGTAAGCAGATCTTTTTGTTTTTGTTCGATCAAAGCATCAATACCATATAGCGCCACGCGACGATAATCTCCAATAATACGACCACGGCCGTACGCATCTGGAAGTCCTGTAATGAGTCCTGCAGATCTTGCCTTTCTAATATCTGGTGTATAGGCATCAAATACACCTTCATTGTGTGTTTTTCTGTATTGCCAAAAATGTTTTTTAATTTCTGGATTCATGCGTTTGTTGTATGCTTCAAGCGCTTTTTCAGCCATACGTTTTCCACCGTATAGATTGACAATACGCTTCAAAGGTTTGTCTGTTTGGAGACCAACAATCACTTCACTCGCTTTATCAATATATCCAGCTCCAAAAGTATTGATACCAGACACAGCCTTAAGTTCTACATCAAGCAGTCCAAGTTTTGTTTCTTTGGCAATCAGTTTTTCACATTTTTCCCAAACTTTTTTTGTTTTTGGAGAGATAGATGCTAAGAAAGTATCATCTCCTTTATATTCTTTATAGTTGGACAAAATAAAATCTGCTACATTGATAGACTCTTTCCAAGCAGTTCCTTTGAATCCTGCCCAACCAGTATTCGCTGTTATACTCATAATGTTCTCCTTTTTATGTTCTATACACTTATTGTAGTATATTTTTTGCATTGTTGTCAATTTTAGACAACACTTTTCTTTTTATAAAAAACATATCTTGCAATTGTGACACATATAGTATACAATGTAATTAGGAGGATGGCTATGGACAAAACATTTTTTATCTTTTTAGATATTGATGGTACTCTTTGGGACAATCGCAATCGCGCAATTCCTATTTATCGATCTACCGAACTAAACCCAGCAAGTATCCATGCCATCAATTATTTAGCACAACAACTACAACCACATTACGATATCTCTATTGTTGTTACATCACAACATCGCTATCATTGGCAACCTTGTCAAGAGTTGCTTTTGCTATATGGATTGAACCCAACTATCCCACTTTACAAACTCCCTCTCAATATCTATCGTCGTGAAAATGCTATTGGGCTTTATCTATACAAATACAAAACAACTCACCAGCTCGATCAACCAGATGCTACTTATCATTGGTCAGATTATGCATTCTTTCACACCATCAATCATTATCCCAATTATGTTGTCATCGACGATGATGCCACAAAACAACTGACCCATATACCTGCATCCCATCGCATTACAACTAGTTATGATCAAAGTCTTACCAAAGAACATATTGATCAATACCTACATCAATTTGAGTGGTACAAAAAGAATCAAAAACTCAATCAGTTGGGTAATATGTTAGAGATATTAGGCAATCAAAAAGACCTAGAAAATAAAGAAAAAGAAGTCTAATTGACTTCTTTTTTTAATAATTACCATATACACCGCCATCTACTCGTATCACTTCGGAATTAACAAATCGCGCTTTATCACTTGCTAAAAACAAGACAACATTGGCGACATCTTCTTCCGTACCAGCACGACGCACAAGCACCTTTTCTTCTTCCATGGCAACAAACTCTTCATTCATCCCAGATATTTCGCTTTCTGTTGCAATAAAGCCTGGAGCAACTGCATTAACATTAACATATGGTGCGAATTGTATAGCCAAATTATGCGTAAGCGAAATAATCCCTGCTTTAGATGCATCATAATCAAGACACATAGGATAATAGGTATTGATGCCATTGGTAGATGCAATATTAATTATCTTTCCATATTTGTTTTGGTACATATGTTCTCCAACATATTTTGACACTAAAAATGTTCCAATCAAATTAACATCCAACGTCTTTCGAAAATTATCTACCGTCTTATCTTGAAACAAAGAATCAATAGCAATACCTGCATTGTTGACCAATACTTCAATATGTCCCCATTTGTTGATCACAGCATCGACCATGGTTTTTACTTCTTCTTCGTTGGCTATATTGCATTGAATGGTAAGACATTCTACTCCCATACTTTCCACTTCTGCTGCCAATTGATCAGCTTTCTCTTTTTCCTTGTTGTATGTGACAACAACATTATATCCCACTTGAGCAAATTGTCTAACGATCTCACGACCAATTCCACGACTTGACCCAGTTACCAATGCTACTTTTCTCACAGACTTCACTCCTATTAGGTTATCCATTATACAATTGATGTATATCATCTATCTTAGAATATCAAAATTACACAAAAAAAGCAACCATGCTGGTTGCCTTTTTTTATCCTCTAGAATAATATTTTCCGTCACTAGATGTAACAACAATCTTTTCCCCTTCATTAATAAAGAGTGGAACACGGACAACAAGTCCTGTCTCAGTTGTTGCTGGTTTTGTTGCGTTGGTTGCTGTATTACCTTTTACAGCAGGTTCGCAATGAGCAACGGTAAATGTGATTTTTTCTGGCAAGTTAAGACCAAGAAGTTCTCCTTGATACATAACAATATCTACTTCCAAGTTTTCACGAAGATAATACTTTTTATCTCCAATTTGTTCTGCAGTAAGTTCGAATTGATCATAGGTTGACATATTCATGAAATAATATACATCACCTGCTTCATACAAATATTGTACTTGCATACGATCAATATGTGCATTCTCAAACTTTACATTGGTATTGAATGTTTTTTCAATTGTTGCACCTGTACGAAGATTTTTAAGTTTTGTTACCATGAAAGCACTACCTTTTCCTGGTTTTACGTGCAAAAACTCAACTACTTGATAAAGATTGCCTTCATATAAAAGTGTTACACCATTTTTAATATCATTTACTTCGATCATATTTTTTCACCTTTTCTTAATTTCTACATATATTGTAGCCAATTAACTAACTAATTGTCAATTGTTTTCCACTACTCTTTCGACACCTCAGCCGAAACATCTTGTGTTGTTATTTTGTCATCACCATTGGTTGTTGTACCAATCTCTTTCTTTTCTTTTTTATTAATATAAAGATTCCATCTCACAAGTCCATAGATTGTATTGCTTAGATATCCAGCTTTTAGGACAAGCAATACCCATTGTCCAGAGATAATATTGATAGCTGTCTCGAGTAGTGTACTTATCAACCAAGCAATCCACTGTTCTGCATAACGGAACATAATTGCAAGACCATTAACAATACCAACAGCACTACAACACGCATCTAGATAACAAACCACTTTTAATAATGTAGGATTGTCTGATAAAATACCTTCTTCTACATCAATTAGTGTCAAGACATACCCAACTACAATTGTCCAAATAACAATACCTGCTATGAGCAATGCTTCTTGCCACCCTTTCAATCTTCTAACTTCTGTAACTTCTTTTTTCTCTCTATCTTTATGTCTGTTCCACATGAAGAAACTAGCAATATCAACTGGGATCCAGAAGAATATAGTTACAGCCATTGTTGC
>JAZSRJ010000017.1:0-3849 GCA_045538425.1 Clostridia bacterium | reverse complement strand
CTTTGCTAGCTTTGAATGCTGGAGCGATGCAAGCAGGAACTTTGACAACTTCTTTAGTTCTTGGGTTGATGCTTTCTCTAGCTGCTCTTTTCTTAGCAGAAAATTTACCAAAACCAGCAATGTTAACTTCTTCACCAGCTTTCAATGCTTTAGTGATAGCTTCTACCATTGCGTCTACAACTGCTGTTGTGTCTTTTAGAGTAAATTCTACTTTATCAGCAATAACTCTTACTAATTCATTTTTGTTCATAATAACAATCTCCTTTTGTTTTGTTTTATAGCCATATTATAGCATATATTTTTTCACTTGTAAAACGATTTACACTATAAATTTTCGCCTTTATTCATAAGTTTTTTAACTTTTTTAACCTTTACAAGCAGTTTTTAATGCTTTGCCAGCCTTAAAAGTAGGAGTACAACTTGCCTTAAGACTCATCATTTTTTGTGTAATTGGGTTGTAAGTTTTTCTTGGCTTTCTATATTTTACCTCAAACTTTCCAAACCCCATAATCTGGATGCTATCTCCCTTTTTTAGTGTTTTGGTCACCACATCCAATAAGTCATCTAAGTATTGTTTGCTATCTTTTAGACTCAATTTGCTCTTTTTCGCAAGCGACGTCACTAATTCTGTTTTGTTCATAATACCTCCTTATAAGTCAGATTTTTTCCAGAAAATCTATCCTTATACCTCGTCGGGTGTAATATTTTGTGTTGTAATATGACGTGGTCGCACCATATTGCTGAGTTCTTTTTTGCTAAAGACATGAAGTCCAAAGATCATGGCTAGATATACACCTACCCCCAAAATCAAAGCAATGATCGCATATAGATATAGGTGCAAATGCACAAGCAATACCATTTTTGTTAGGTATATTACCAAACCCGCTACAAGTCCTGCAAAACTAGGAATGATGACAAATCTAGCAAAACTAAACGAAAATTGGATATACCTTCTCACAAACAAGAGATTGATGAGTGTTGCAACACTCAAAAATACAATGTTACTGATTACCAACCCATAAATATTCAAAGAAGGATTGGATACCGTAACTATCACCAACATGGTTCGGATTGCCACAGCAATACCCATACTAATACATGGGAGTATTGGTCGCCCTACACTTTGTAATATTGCTATAAAAGTATGCAAAAAAGCATTGTAGATGATCGTAATACTAGATATTTTGAGCAAAGAATAAGCATAATTATACTCATTGATCACAGCATTGCTGAGTCCATGTTGGTATAGTATATTGATCATTTCTGGTGCAAGTAAAAAATAAATTACAAAGCACAAAATAGCCACAATCCACGTAATCTTGACAAATATGCCACACCTTGCATTGAGTTCTTGTCTTTTCTCAATTGCGCAACTACTAATACTCGGCACAAAAACGGTGGTAAGAGCTGTAGACAATACAATCGGTAGATTGATCAGTGTCGCAACCACCCCATTACTAATTCCATATAGACTAGTCGCCATAATGCTAGAGAGTCCACTTTTTTCTAACAAATGCAAAACCATAAAACTATCTAAAAAGGATGTAAAAGGGATAATAAGACTGCTAAATGTTGCTGGCAACATATATCCTATCAATTCTTTGAAAATAGCCATATAAGACAGTAGCGGTATGGACAAATCACTATCTTTTTGGTATTGTTGTTTGTGTCTAAGATATTGTATCCACATCACAATTAATGCCACCAACTCAGACACAGTAATACCTAGTACCGCTCCAAATACACCATATTCTAACCCTTGTTGTAAAAACCAATGGGAAAATGTGAGCCCCAGCGCCACCTTAACAATTTGTTCTGTTAGATTGCTCACGCTGGTGGGAATCATCTCACTTAACCCCTGAAAATAGCCACGCAACACCGCAATTAATCCAGCAAAAACAAGTGCCGGAGCTATCCCGATGTAAGCCAATCTACCGCTAATATTGCCTTGTGCTTCGCTCAAAACCCCACTAAAAACAATCAACACTAGTCCAATACCAACTGTCAATAAAACAACCAAAAAGAGAGCCGAACGCAATATCCGTCTTTGATTGATCACAAGCCCTCTCTCTTTTTGAATAGACACCATTCTAACAACTGCTGTACTCACCCCTGATGAACAAAGTGTCAACATCATAGAATATACTGGAAATACTAGATAATATACCCCCATACCACTCGTTCCCAATATATGCATGAGTGGAATTTTGTAAAATGCACCAATTAGTTTGGCGATCAATCCGCATACAGCAAGTAAGGTAACCCCAAACAACATACTATGTCTTTTTTTCATACTATTCTTCCAAAATCATACGCAAATAAGTCGACATGTTGGACACTACTTTGACATCCTCCATGGTGACTGATCGTGTTGCTAGAACAACAATTGCACCCACCAAATCTCCATCTTTTAAGATAGGAACAATCACCTCTCCCTCATACGTTATCTCCATGTCCTCTACCAATCCTACCATAGTAGCATTATCCTTCACATTGAGCATGAGCACCTTTTTTTGTTGCAAAATTTTCTCCAAAATAGCACTAATAGAACAATCTATGTATTGTTTTTTACTAAGACCAGAGACTGCAATAATTTTGTCTGTATCACATACCGCTACCCCCATCCTAAGAGTATCTTCCAAAGATTTTGCAACGAGTTCCGCATAATCCTTGATTTCAGCAATGACAGAATATTTTGTGAGCACAATCTCCCCTTCTTTTGTCATTCTAATTTCGACAGGTGTACCTGTGCTCATATGTAAAACTCTTCTCATTTCTTTTGGGACAACGATACGACCTAATTCATCAATACGTCGCACAATACCTGTCTCTTTCATATATTTCACCTCTCTTTACGACTAGTGTCTGCAAAGTTGGGTCAAGTATACAAAAAAAGAAATAGAAAGATGTTCTATTTCTTTTTAGTTTTATGCCGTTTGATCGTCCCATGTAATATTGTTTGGGATAGATGGGATACCATAAGGTACATCATCATTGAAATAATACATACTAGATAATACCATGCCATATTCTTCATTAACTGCAATTAATTTTACCAAATAACCTGTCTTAACATTGATATATAGGGTATATTCTAAACTTTCACCACAAACCTCTATTTCATACATTCCGTTATTAACCTTTACACTTTTAATCATACTTTGTGAAAATGTACTAGGATCATCTGGTAAAGCACTTAATAAATCTGCAATTGTGTAATCGACAATAGATTCATCATCACTAATAACACCTTGATCACTGCCTGCTTCAATGGTATAACGGATAGTTTTATCATTTTTATGAATTCTCCATCTTCTTTCCCCATCGGCTTCAAGTGTATAATTTTCATCATCTTTCGCAATAGTTACACCTACTTGAGTTGTACCACCAAAAGTTCTAGAAAATTCCATAAATCCTATTGTAGCAGTGTTCATTTTGTTAACCATTGAATGCATAACAACTACAGCTTGTGCTTTTGTCACATTAACAAAATATACAATCTCTTTTTCAAGACCTTCATACAATACAGTCATTGTTCTGTTGCCTGGTGTATCTGTATCAAAACCGATTACCATATCTGTAGTAATTTTGTATGTTTTGTAAGTAGTACTATCTTTGTCTTCATAGTATTTTACAACAGCATTAGATAGATCAATCTCATCCCCTATATTATAGGTTGTGACCATACCTTCTACTGCAATATATGGTTGTGGATCATTACCACCAAAACACCCAGCAAGTGCGCATACTGCACTAAACATCACTACTAATGATAGTGCAAAATTTAATAATTTCTTTTTCATTTTATCCTCCTATATAATTTAATTTTAATAAAGTCGGAGGCCAAGC
>JAZSRJ010000023.1:0-6114 GCA_045538425.1 Clostridia bacterium | reverse complement strand
CCATCAATACAAAGATCATCCAAAAGATAACTAATAGTTTGGTCTTCCCCTTTCCAAACAGCAAAATAATCTGCACCTTCTGCACTAAGTGTATAAGTAGTACCTGGTTGAATCAATTCTGATGTCTCGGTATAAGTTGTTGTCTTATCCGCACTCCATCCAGCAAAGTCATAATTTTCTCTATCAAAAGAGTTGTCAATAATTGTATAATCTTTGTGGAAGTATGTCTTTGTTATGTCTAATTGACCATTCTCACTATTGGAGTGATAAGCCACATCGTAAGAATTGGCAACATACATTGGATAAATAACGGTAGAAGAATCAAACACTTTATCATCTGGATATTTTACAGTGAAAGTTGGATCTGCATACCATCCTGCAAATGTGTATCCTACAACCTCTGGCACTTCAAGATCTTGGAGTCTCACATTACTTGTATGATTTGATTTGTGTGTTTTTCCATTGACAGTGTATGTAATGGAGAAAATCTTTTTCCTAGTAATCATGTAACCAACTGTTACAGCTGTACTAAGAGCAACGACCAACACAGAAAGTAAGGCAACCACAACTTTCTTCTTACCTTTCTTAGGTTTTCCGTCCGTTGATGTATTGTCTTTCGTCTTTTCCTCTTTTACTTTTTTCACCTTTTCTGGTTTAGCTGGCTTGTCCTCTTTAGAGGATTTGTCCTCTTTAGAGACTTTTTCCTTCTTCACCTTTTCTTTTTTCACTTTTTCTGGTTTAGATGGTTTAGTCTCTTTAGAAACCTTCTCCTCTTGAACAACCTTTGCCTCGATTGGTTTTTCTTCCACAACTTGTGCCTTTTGTGGTTCTGTTACAGAATCTTGCTCAGCCGTCTTAGCTTTTGCAAGTCTTTCTCTAATCGCTTTTAACTTATCATTTTCTAGTCCCATACAACCCCCAGTATTTGTATTGATAATTTTCGTCAAAAATCGCTTTTATAAACTAATTATATACATTTTATTTATCGTTGGCAAACGAAATGAAATACTTTTTCAAAATTATTAAAAAAAATAAATAATTAAAAAAGCAAAAAACACGTAATGTCCGCCGTTTTTTAATATTCTTTTTACAAAAATTATATACCAAATCCAACCTCTATTTAGGGTTGAATTTTTGCTAAAATTCCAACCATAATTTTGTAGAATAATTTTCAAAAAATAAGCCAATTATAGCCAAAATATTCATCAACCAAATGATACAAAGTATATCCTTTTGTCTCACTTGCTTTACCAATACTTATTGACAAAAACATCACTTTTTGTTATGCTAATAAAAAATGAGGGATAACAATGGCAGTATTCAAAAACTTAAGTTTTCGTGGTAAAGAAAAATACAACGAAATCAAAGACATGCTAGACATATTAGAATTCTTACGCAAAGAGGAAGAAGAAAAACAATCTTCTCCACTATACAAATTGCGCACACTTTTTTCCAAGAAAAAAAGCCCTTTCAAAAATCAAGACGAAATAGATCTGATACTTGCAAGCGACTTGTACTTTTTGTATTACACAGAAGATAAAAAATTAATAGGGGATCTTGTCCATAGATGGTATATTAAGTACGCTCAAGTGATCCAACTTCTCCCCCTCGCGAAACGTTTTGTGGATACCTGTTATCCAGATATTGCTGGTACATATGACCTAGCAAGCACAAAATCCATCCCACAAACTGTTAAAGACAAATTAAAACTGGATGGAATTGATGTGGACGATATCACAAAACCAAAAAAAGATCCTACACCAAAAATTGATCCAAAACCTACACCTGCACCAAAAAGAGTAGATCAAGATCAAAGTGCAAAATTCCAAGCAGTCGAAACGCTTTTGGAAAACTTAGCCAACAACCCTACTCTAGATAGAAAAAGCATAGACAACACTTTGTTTAAGCAACTACAATTCTTATACTTTGCTTCTACTGTCATTGTGTATAGAGATTTTATTATAAAAATATGTGAAAAATACAATCATATTATTGCAGAAATGCCTGAAACAAAGGAGTTTATTGCAAAAAAATATTTGGATATTCGTTTTGACAAACCTGTCAAAAATACACCAAAACCAGAGCCTACTATACCAACCAACAATCAACCAGCAACTAATGAAGCACCGATCGTAAAACAGGAAGAACCAAAACCTCACACTGAGCCTATGATCACAAGTGAAGAAAAAAAAGATATCCCAGAAGAAACATCACAACCAAAAATAGTGATCCCAGACGATATCGAACCAGCTCGCAGTCTTGCCACCGAAGCCATATCAAAATATTTTCTAAAACTTGACCAAGAAGATCTATCTCGAGAAGAAATAGAAGATTTGGATAACAAAATTGCTGCACAAATCTATGTAATGCCTATTATGAGCAATCATCTTTCTTGCATTGTTTTCCTTAATAAAATATGTGAAAAATACAAAAACTTACTTTATCTCCTCCCTGCCACACAACTAACCATAGAACTGCTTAGTAATCCAAAATTTGCAGCCAATATTCCAAATAGTTTTGGCTATCAATTCTCCCCTACCAGTGATGGTGGGGTCAAAATGAGTGTGTATATTCCGTCAAATAATGACTCGACAGACGACAGTAGTCCAGTATAAAACAAAAAAGATAGCACAAAGCTATCTTTTTTCTATTCTGTACGAAGAGCCACTACTGGATCTTTTTTAGAAGCAACACGTGAAGGAATCAATCCACTAATCAAAGTCAACAAGACACTGATCACGATCAAAATCACCGCACTGCCAATATTTAAGTTAGCAAGATTGCCAATCTCTGGCAATAACGCACTTAATAACATATTGATAGGCAGTGTCAACAAATAAGCCACTCCTACCCCAAGCAAACCTGCTGTTAGCCCTATCATAAAGGTCTCTGCGTTGAAGACTCTAGAGATATCTTTCTTTCGAGCACCAAGACTACGAAGAACACCAATCTCTTTGGTACGCTCAATGACAGACACATAAGTAATAATACCTATCATAATACTACTAACAATCAAAGAAACTCCCGTAAATGCAATGAGCACATAACTTACACTATTGACCATAGTTGAAAGTGTACTTGCCATTACTTCCATCACATCCGAATAGTAAACTTTGTTGTCTTCTGTTGCTGTTTTGTTGTAATTGTCTAGGTAAGTTTTGATTTCATTTTTTGAATCAAAATCTTTTGCATAGATAGCAATACTATTGACACTCGTCATACCACCAAGTGTACGCATATCAGCTGTATGTGTAGAACTCATCTCTACACCATTAACAGTGGTAGTATCTGCATAGACTTCCCCTGTCATTGGATTGGTGGTTGGATTGGCTATCATAAAATCAATAATATCAGCATCTGCACTATTGTCCAACATATATTGGTATAAATCACGAGTATACGCAATACCATTAGAGAAGACCCCTGCTTGTGTTGTGCTGTTAGGACGAATAACGCCCACCACTTGACATTCTACTCCGGCTTTTTCTCCCACAGAACTTGTTGGAATGGTAGAATATTTTGTACCATCAAACACATAATTATCTTGATTGGTCAACAACTTATAATTATAACCCTTGATTGTATCAAAAGTATATTCTTTAGATGTATCACCATACCCTCTAATGCCCAAAGACATCAGCGTTGTATCACTCAATTGGTTGTACTCATCTACTACTAAGAGAAGTTCGTTTTTATTCTCTGGATATCTGCCATCAATCAAATCATATTGTGTTGCAATAAAATCATGATTATCCATCATCATTTGGAATGGACTGGTAGCAAACATAGACATCATACCACTACTGCTATTGCCAGTAGAACTTGCAACACTTGTATATATACCATCTTTTTCAATGTACATGGTATGTGTAATATCATAACCAGTGGTATAGATAATATCATAATACCAATCTTTGTTCATGGTCTTAATGACATTGTTGACATAGTCTTCAGTAATATTGCTTTTCTTGGTCATGGCTTGCATGAGTTTGGTCATCACTTCATTGACAATAATCTTTTTGGCAGATGGATATTTTTCATTCTCCACTTCTTCTTCCATGACAGTTAGCATACTTGCAATATCTAGACTATCCTCTGCAATGGTGAGTGGATAACTAGACAAGGTATCTGCTTGCATTTTGTCAATATAGATTTGGAAACCATTGGACAATGCAAGAACTAGTGCAATCCCAATAATACCAATACTACCAGCAAATGCTGTCATAATCGTACGACCTTTTTTGCTAATCAAGTTTTTGAAACTAAGAGACAATGCTGTCCAGAAAGACATAGAGGTCTTGGCTCTCTTTTCTTTCTTTTTGCGTGTTGTTGGTTTTTCTTGTTCTTCTTTGTCTGCAAGATTGATATCGGTAGATTCTTCTACTTTAACATCTTTTGCAACATAAGGATTGCTATCCGTAAGCACTTCACCATCTTTGACTTCAATAATACGACTAGAATACTCTTTAGCAAGTTCTGGATTGTGTGTAACCATAATGACTAGACGTTCTTTAGAGATCTCTTTGATGAGTTCCATGATTTGGACACTTGTTTCACTATCTAGCGCTCCTGTTGGTTCGTCTGCAAGCAAAATCTCTGGATTGTTAATAATCGCACGAGCAATGGCTACTCTTTGCATTTGGCCACCAGATAGTTGGTTAGGGCGTTTGTGTAATTGATTACCAAGCCCAACACGTTCTAGCACCGCCACGGCTCTTGCTTTTCTTTCTTTTGCTTTCACGCCTGAAAGTGTTAGCGCCATCTCAACATTTTTAATAATGCTAAGATGTGGAATAAGATTGTAACTTTGGAATACAAAACCTACACTATGGTTACGATAAGCGTCCCAATCTCTATCTTTGAAATCTTTCGTAGATTTTCCTTTAATAATAAGGTCGCCGTCCGTATATTTGTCCAAACCACCAATAATATTGAGCATGGTGGTCTTACCACATCCTGATTGACCTAGGATAGAGACAAATTCATTCTCTCTAAAAGATAAGTCAATCCTCTTCAATGCATGTACTTTTGTATCGCCTGTTACATAGTCTTTTTTAATACCTTTTAACTGTAACATATCTAATACCTCTATAAAAAATAATTCTCATAGTATCACAATGGATATCGTTTGTCAACGATTTACCTTTTACTATAAAAGCAAATTTTATAACACTATCTTACTTTATGCTTCTATTGTATTTTTGGTGTAAAAAACATAAAAAGTAAAAGATTATTTCAATAATCACTTTATTTTGAGTGTAATTTTCTTTTATTTGTTATATAATGGATTGAAGATGGTTGCTTAACCTATCCTCTTAGGACGTTCAATGATCATTTCATACTTGCTCCACTAGCTCAATTGGATAGAGCACAGGTCTTCGGACTTTTTGCTCTTACTATTACAAAGCACGAAAGTAGATGTATTTATAAGCATTTTTCGAAATACAAAAATTTAAAAACGGCATTTGGCACCCAAAAGGCACCCAGTTTTTATGGGGTTAAATGCAACTCATGGCCTCATGGTGAAATGGATATCACACGAGTCTTCGGAACTCGCTTTTCGGGTTCGAATCCTGATGGGGCCACCACCTTTTTAGACTGGAATTTCAGTAGGAATTCCGGTTTTTTAATACTTTTTGATACAAATTTGAAATATATGTGTTATAATATATTATAGGAGAAATTTATGAAAAATTATTTTATTATTCATGGTACTTATGGACACAATAAAGAAAATTGGTTTCCTTGGTTGGAAAATGAATTAACTAAGCAGGGTTTTGAAGTTTTTAATTTTAACTATCCAACACCAGAAGGACATAATTTTGAGAATTGGTCCAAGGTTTTAGATAAAGCTAAAGATAAAATAACAGAAGAAAGTGTTTTTATTTGCCATTCTATTGGATGTGTGTTTCTTGCAAAATATTGCATAGAAAACAATCTTAGAATCGGAAAAGTAATATTTGTTAGTGGCTGTAATAATTATTATTTTCTAGAAGATTTTGATAAGATTAATAAATTTATATATACTGACAAAATCAATCAATTTATTAGTTTATGTAAAGATAGAATATGTATTTATAGTAAAGACGACCCATATATAAAACTTGAAGCACT
>JAZSRJ010000085.1:0-1508 GCA_045538425.1 Clostridia bacterium | reverse complement strand
AGGGCGTGTGTTAACCATTAGCGCCAAAGTGCTCCAGCTAGTCCACAGTAAATTATACCAATAATCTTTGCCAATGTAAATAGTTGATTGCAACTAAAAACAGTTTTTGTTGCATTTTGCCGTGCTCAAAAAAAATACAGCTAGAAAAGGGCTGTATTTTTGCCAACTCTTGACAAAGGGTTTACCTTTGATATATAATATATCAAAAGGTAACCAAGTTGCTTGTACATTGAACTTGGCTACCAAGGAGTATTTACAATGAAAACTGCAGCAAAAGTATTTTTAATTTTGACAATTGTATCCTGTGCAGCACTTGTGCTGATGGGACTTATCTTTACCGTGGTTGGTATTGTGGCATTTAACGCACCAATTTCTGGTGGCGAAGTTAACATCAATGGCGAAGTTATTACCGACCCAGATATTCAAAGGCTTGTTCTTGGAACAACCTTCCTTATCCTTGGTATTAGTTTTGTTGTGTTTGGTGCTATCTCCCTAATCGTATCCATTGTTGGGTTGAAAAAACTGAACAATGCAACACGTGCAAGTGATATTTCCACAGGCTTCAAGGTTGTTGTGCTACTATTTAGCAACCTTATTAGCGGCATCATTATGCTATGCATGACGGACAAGGACTACTTGCCAAAGGGTGCTCCCGTTGTGACAGCTCAACCAGCTAGTCAAAACAACGACTTGGAACAAATTTCAAAGCTCAAAAAACTGTTGGATATGGGTGCCATCACACAAGAAGAATTTGACTACAAAAAGGCAAAAATTCTAGGTGCAACACAAGGCACCGAAGATCCACTAACATTTTAGTAACTAGTAGGTGAATTATGAGAAAAGCTATACAAGTATTATTGATTATTGCCATGGTTGGCTGTGGTCTTGTAATGCTAGAAGGACTTGGCGTTATGATTGGCGGCGATACTTACGAAGACGTTATCGCAATTGCCACATTGCTCAACTTGGAAATAGAAGAAGCACAAAGCATTGTTGGTATTGGCTACATCGTTGAAGGCGCAATTTCCCTGATTATTGCAATATTTGCATACAAGCACTTTATGGCGGCACAATGCGCTAGCGACATCAAAACAAGCTGGAAAATTATTACACTTATTTTTGTTGGACTTATTCAAGGTATACTGATGTTCTGCATCAAGGATGAACACTTCCCCGGATATATCCCACCACAAACAGTAACGGGAAACGGCGACGACTATATGACACAATTTGCCAAACTAAAGGAATTGTACGATATGGGCGCAATAACGGAAGAAGAGTACAAACAACTTAAAAACGACCTTTTTGACAAGTACAACTTCTAACACGCACGGAAAAATTGCAGTTTTACTGCACTTTTATATTAATTTGTAATCAAAAGTTGCAACAGGAGGATTTTTTATGAAAAAAGCAACACAAATTTTTCTAATTATTGGTATTATTGGTGGCGTATTTAACGCTCTTGGCGGAGTTATTCTTGCCGCTTCTGGCGAACAAGCTCTTCTATC
>JAZSRJ010000052.1:0-8293 GCA_045538425.1 Clostridia bacterium | reverse complement strand
TCTCTTATATACTTTATTTGATTATAGAAAAAAAACGGGATATTGTAATGAAAAAATCTTTATTGAAAAATTTGTGTATTAGTATGAGCTATTTTGGCTTTGCTATTATATTTGAAATACTAACATTCTTAACCATGGGTTATGGCGTGTTGCCAGAATATTATTGGTTTGACTTAGCCATTATCACAATGATTACTGGAGTTATATTTTTAATTCCACATGACTTGACTCGTGTTATTGTAGCCATTGTTATGCTTACCATTCAATTTGTCATTTCACTTGTCAATAATATTATGAGCAGTGTAAGTGGTGACTTATTGACAGTCGAAATGTTAAAACTTGCAGGTGAGGGAATATCTGCATTTGACATGTCTTTTTTTAACTGGTGGGTCTTCTTCTTGTTTTTAGCATCTGGGGTTATTGCCGCAGTTGTATTTTATCGTCTACATCTAATCAAAGTACCTTATGTTCAAACTAAAAACAGACTAGCTTTCTCTTTGCTTGGCATTTTTTGTTTTTTCCAAATAATTGGTGGAACAGGTTATACGTTATCTTATAAGAGCCTTCCAACTGCATCTAATCTACTAGATAGTGATCGCATACTCTTTGAACAGTTAACATCCAAAACAGAAGCTTATCAAAAGTTTGGCACATTTGGTTTTTATCTAAAAAACATTGAACTTGCTTTGTTTACTAATAAGCATTTAGAAGACGAAGTTTTGACTAACTATGCACAAAAACTCGCAACTAATCACGAAACTCCAACCACAGAGTTTACTGGTATTTCGGAAGGGAACAATGTTATTACCATATTGCTAGAAACAATGGATTATATTGCAATTGACCCTGTATTTACGCCATTTTTATATCAATTGTTATATGAAGATTGTTATTCTCTTACCAATTATTATACCGAAAACAAAACAAATGTTTCGGAAGGCTTAACCTTGTTTGGCAATTATTCAGCTAATTTCCCAGCAACGACTGGAACAAAAGAAATACAACAAGCTTTATCCAATCAGTACTTAGATTATACCTTAGCAAATGTTGTGAAAAATCAATCTCCAACTGAAGTCAAAACCACCTATATTCATAACAATGTAGGAAGTTTTTATAATCGTCATAAAACATTCCCAAAAGCGGGATATGATTATCTTGTTACATTAGACAAAATGGATGAACTAAAAGAGGATGTTGCCAATCGTGACGAAGAATTAGAAAGCTATCCAATCACGAATGAATTTTATGATTTTGTAAGGGATAGTGATATGATCGAAACATATCTAGAGGACATTGCCCCAACAACGGGAGAAAGATTCCTTACATCCATATCTACCATTATTATGCATGGATATCACGAACAAAGAGAAGTTACTCAAAAATATTACAATAAATTGACGGAAAATCCTGAAAATATTGAACAATTACATGAATATGTGGAATCAATTGGATACATCATTCCAGAGAGTAAAGATTTGCAAGAAAGATTTTTGTGGTACAAATCAGCAGCAATGGATCTAGATAAAGGTCTTGCTAGTCTTTTCCAACACTTGGAAGACAACAACTTATTACACAATACAACTGTATTGTTATTCTCTGATCATAACTCTTATTATGAAAGTATGTCTTGGCGTTTTAGAGCACTAGATCGTAATGAGAGTTTTGTTCCTGATCTTTATCGTATGCCATGTATGATTTATGATGAAAAACTTTGCGAAAAAGTAAACAATTTGCCTAACGGTAGTTTTGTTCGTGGTAATGGTCATGGTTATCAAGATACACGTTTTACTTGTACATACAACAATTTACCAACTATTTTAGATCTATTAGGTTTAACATACAATCCTAATCTTTATATGGGATGCAGTATTTTCCATGAAGATTTAAGCAATCAAGTCTTTAATACATTAAAAGTATCCAATTCCTATTTTAATGATCGCATATATATGACCCAAAGCACTGTTCAGTATACAGCTGAAGACGTTACACCTGAGGAATTGCATTCTTTTATGGATAATCGAACACCGCTTTATGAAAAACAATTGATTATTGATGCAATCTACAGCAATCCAAAAATTTTTGAAATTTATAATGAAATTATCCAATCTACTACAATAGGAGACTAACATGTGGGAAGTAATTCTTGAGGCTCTTCTTGACACCTTAAAACTAACACCATTCTTGTTTTTCGTGTATGTTTTTATTGAAGTTATTGAAGAACACGCCTTCTCAAAATTGCAACACAACAAAATTCTAAAGGGGAAATACGCTCCATTATTTGGTACAGCCATCGGTATTTTGCCTCAATGCGGATTTTCTGTTGTTGCAAGTGATCTATACTCAAAACGTTATATTAATGTAGGGACATTACTTGCTGTATTTATTGCAACAAGTGATGAAGCTATCCCAATTATGATGTCAAGTCCTGAAGGATGGTCAAAACTTTGGCCAGTTTTAGTGATCAAAATAGCTTTGGCATTATTTGTTGGATATGGGGCAGATATTCTCTTTGCTGGATTCAAATCAACACAAAAAATCGTTGATCAACCAGCAATGATCGAAGAAAATGAA
Source organism: Clostridia bacterium (assembly GCA_045538425.1). Taxonomy (GTDB): domain Bacteria; phylum Bacillota; class Clostridia; order Christensenellales; family UBA1242; genus CALVJJ01. The sequence continues at coordinate 5,722 of JAZSRJ010000052.1, read as the reverse complement.
GAAAACAATCATGTTGGGTGTTGCGGGCATGAAATTGAAGAAAATCATGATAGTGCTTTTCACAAATTCTTTATTCATCCACTATTACACACATTAAAGATTGCTCTTTATATCCTAATTATTAATTTGGTATTAGGTTTTACCATACATTATATTGGCGAAGAAAAACTCATCAACTTCATGTCCGTGACAGGCATTTTCCAACCATTGCTTGCTGGACTTGTAGGACTTATCCCAAATTGTGCTTCTAGTGTCCTAATTACCCAACTATATATGATGAATGGATTGTCATTAGGTTCTTGCATTGCAGGACTTAGTGTTAATGCTGGACTAGGATTAGCATATTTGTATCGAAGCAACAAAAATATGAAAAACAATATCTTGATTACAGTTGGATTGTATTCTATTAGTTGCATTGTTGGAATGTTATTAACACTTATTTAGAAGAGTATTTTACTCTTCTTTTTTTGTATTCTATCTTGACAAATATCTATTTTGTAGTACAATAAAACAAAGAAGAGAGGTTGCTTATGAAAAATGATAAAGCTCACGTAATGGAATACCTTGTTCACAATACCAATGTTTTTGACAAGGGAGATCTTGAAAAACCTGACAAAATGCCTGTTGACATGTTGTGTTATGGTATTGAAAACATGATCCAAGAATATCTCATTTTAATTAAGAGTTTCGATAATGAAATCGATCAATCCTATGCGATCATTCAAGCTGACAATTTTCGTATGTATGCCAACGAAATCTTGACTAAAAGAAGAATTGAGATTTTGAATGAGATGAGTGAAATCAATATGGATTTGATCCCAGAAGATATCTTGGAACAAATTGAAGGCAAATATGATGTCTTTGAAGGCGAAAATGGTGAAAGATACGCACAAAAGGAATGGCTGGATTCTCAACTCTCTACAGAGGAAGCAGAAAATCTCAAATATAACATTATTGCAAGAATGACTTATGCTTTTCCAAAAATGAAGAAGAATATGACATTCATCAATCAATATCTCAAAAATGAAAAATATCAATTAGCAGAAAAACAGTTACCTGTTCGCAATCGTTATGCGTTACTATTTGACTCCTACAATATGATTGAAGATGCACAAGATATGGTTGATTTTTATTTTCAACAAACAGAAGATGCACCATTAGTCTTCACTTATGATAGAGATATTTTACAAAAACATCACTTATCATTGTTTCACGAATTTACACAATATTTAAGAGAAGACAATATTTTGTATTACATCGCGCAAAATATTATTGATGCAGATTATATCTTGCCTAATATTCTTGTCAAAACACCAATTTTACCTGAAAACAAAAAGAAACGTATCTATGTTGGGAGAAGAATGTTTGGGTATTACCATTATCTTTCTTCTATCCGCAATTTATATAATGACCGATTGTTAAAATTGTTACAATCTCCATTCTATGATTATTTCTACTTTAAAACAATGGATTATGATCAATTTGCCAACTTAGAACCAGTTATTAATATTTTAATAGATTATTTCCATCGTCAAGAAGAGACTCAAGTAACAATCAAAGATATTAATCAGGTATTAAAACAATTTATCTTGGATAACAAACTAAAAGAATGTACTGGTCTTAGCAAAAAACAAGAAAATGTATACTACGACATATTAGAGTATAGACAAATGCTTGATTGTCAACTTCATCCTGAAAAATACAACACACAAGAAGCATTAGACAAAACAATAAAAGAGTTACAAGAATTACAAGAAACATCAAATGATATCATGTAACGAATTACAAATTACCACAAAAGAAAACAAAAAATGTTTTCTTTTTTTCTTTGTGATTTATCCATGATTCATGTATACTTTTAATAAGTCGTTCGTATAAAATAAAGATATCATCTAGGGGAGTATAATATGGAAAAGCAATCTAACAAAAAACTTCCAACTTATTCTAAAGGAGAAGAACGTTTTAATTATATAAGTCATATAGTAGGTGCATCATTTGGCTTGTTTGTATTGATATATGGCATCATTGCATCGTGTATACAATTTGATGGATACAAAGTTGCCAGTATGATTATCTATGGTCTTTCAATATTGATATTATATCTCATGAGTACTTTATATCATGCTTTACCTACAGGAAAAGGGAAAAAAGTATTTCGCATATTTGACCATTGTACCATCTTCTTACTTATTGCAGGTTCGTATACACCATTTTGTTTGGTTACACTGCGTAATGTTGGTATTTGGGGCTGGTTGATCTTTGGCGTAGAATGGGGACTTGCTGTTATTGGTATTGCTCTCAATGGTGTTAATATGCACTGGAAAGCAGTCAAAATCTTTAGTTATGTTGCTTATGTGGTTATGGGGTGGGCGATATTGATGTGTGCTGGCGCGTTGTATAAAGCAATTGGATTAGTAGGCTTTTTATTGCTACTCATTGGTGGACTCATGTATACCATTGGCATCATCTATTTTGCACTTGGAAAGACAAGAAAATATCATCATTCTGTATGGCATCTATTTTGTATTGCTGGGACAATCTTGCAATTTGTAAGTGTAGCCTTGTATGTTTTATAAAAAAATTGTCAAAATTATAGTTGACAAGATAATAAAAAAAGCATAAAATATATGTAATTTCATACTTAAGATGGATTGAAAGGACAAGTAGAATATTATTCAACTTATACTAGAGAGTGATGCCTTGGCTGGAAGCATCTATAAGCGTAATATTTGAAACCACCTTTCAACTTAAGCGGTTCTATGCCGACATATAGACAAAGAGTGGTGCTAAGCACAAATAAGGTGGAACCGCGGAATATAGTTATTTCGTCCTTTAGTTAGATAACTAGGGGACTTTTTTATTTGAATCAAGGAGAAAAAGATATGGAACAAAACAAAGAAGAATTACAAAGTATGATGCGTCATAGTATGAGTCACGTTATGGCTAAAGCTATTCGCAACTTATTTGGTGATGTTAAGTTTGCCATCGGTCCAAGTATTGACAATGGATTTTACTATGATATGGATCTAGAGCATACTATTACACCAGAGGATTTTGAAGCAATTGGTAAGGAAATGAATGCTATTATTGCAAGCAATCAAGATTTTACTCGTAAGGAGATCACAAAAGAAGAGGGTCTACAACTTTTTGCTGACCAACCATACAAAATAGAATTGATCAATGATCTTCCAGAAGGCGAAATTATTAGCGTATACTATCTTGGAGAGGATTGGTTTGACCTATGCCGTGGACCACACGTTGAAAACACAAAATATTTGAGACAATTTGCTTATCAATTCAATCGTGTCTCTGGTGCATATTGGAGAGGAAGTGAAAAGAACAAAATGCTTCAAAGAGTCTACGTGTACGGTTTTGCTGATAAAAAAGACTTAAAAGAATATCTTCATATGCTTGCTGAAGCAGAAAAAAGAGACAATAGAAAACTTGGAAAAGAACTTGGTATTTTCGAAATATTTGAAGAAGGTCAAGGATTTCCATTCTTGCTTCCAAATGGTATGACCATTTTCAATAATTTGGTAGAGTATTGGAGAAATATTCATAGAAGATATGGATATGTTGAGATCCGTACACCAATTATGCTTAATCGTGGTCTTTGGGAAAGAAGTGGTCACTGGAATCATTACCGTGAAAACATGTATACAACCAAAGTAGATGAAGAAGATTTTGCTATCAAACCAATGAATTGTCCAGGCGGTATGCTTGTCTATGCTAACAATATTCATAGTTACAAAGATCTTCCTCTTCGTATTGGAGAACTAGGACTTGTCCATCGTCATGAACTTAGTGGTGCTTTGCACGGTTTGATGCGTGTAAGAGAATTTACACAAGATGATGCACATATCTTTATGACAGAAGACCAAATTGAAGACGAAATCTTAAGAGTTGTTCAATTGTTTGATGAAGTATACAATATGTTTGGACTTAGTTATGAAGTCGAACTTTCTACTCGCCCAGAAAATAGCATGGGTACAGACGAACAATGGGAAAAAGCAACAAAGGGTCTTCAAGGTGCTCTTACTCGTCTTGGAAAACCATATATCATCAATGAAGGTGATGGTGCTTTCTATGGACCAAAGATTGACTTCCACTTAAAAGATTGTTTGGGTCGTACATGGCAATGCGGTACTATCCAACTTGATATGCAATTACCAGAAAGATTTGATCTTACTTATGTTGGGGCAGATGGTGAAAAACATAGACCAGTTATGATTCACCGTGTTGTCTATGGTAGTATTGAAAGATTCATCGGTATCCTAATTGAACATTTTGCTGGAGCATTCCCAACATGGCTTGCACCAACTCAAGTAAAAATTATGGGTATTTCTGACAACAATCTTCCATACATGAACCAATTAAAAGATCAATTAGACAAATACAACTTACGTGTTTCTCTTGATGATCGTAATGAAAAGATTGGTAAGAAAATTAGAGAAGCACAACTAGCAAAAATACCTTATATGTTGGTTATCGGTGATAAAGAACAAGAACAAGGTCTTGTTGCTGTTAGACATAGAAAAGAAGGTGATCTAGGCACTATGACCATTGATGAATTCATCACCATGATCACAAAAGAAGTCGCTGAAAAAACAATTAGATAACCCTCTATAAAAGCATAGAAGAAAAAGTCTATGCTTTTTGTTTTATTTTATAAAAATTATGAAAAAATTGATTGACAAGGGCAATGTCTTATGTTACAATACATCTGTAAATCAAAGTAGAAGACAACTTCTCACCAGATAGATTCCGTTCTGATTTGGTACCAAACAACTAAGAATTATATCAATATTTTTATTGTTTTTGGAGAAGTATGCAGTCTTACATACTTCTCTTTTTGTTGACTATTTTGAAATATTTTTTGGAGGTACAAAGCCATAAAAGAGTTATTGATTAACAACCAAATTACGGCAAAAGAAGTACGTTTAGTAGGTAGCAATGGGGAAGCATTAGGTGTTATGTCACTTGCTGAAGCCAACCGCATTGCTGACGAGCAAGAACTTGATCTTGTTCTTATCTCTCCAGTTGCCAATCCACCAGTATGTAAAGTGATGGATTATAGCAAATATCGTTTTGATACCATTAAGAGAGAAAAAGAAGCTAAGAAAAAACAAAAAGTTGCTGAAGTCAAAGGTATGCAATTGTCTATGAATATTCAAGACAACGACCTTAATATTAAAGCAAAGAATGTTAGAAAGATGCTTGCTGATGGTGACAAAGTAAAAGTCAACTTGCGTATGCATGGTAGACAAATTGCTAGTGCACAAAGCCTAGGTCTTCCAATTATGCAAAAGTTCTACGAAATCTTGAGCGATGTTGCTGATATGACTTCAAAGCCAGAGATCAATGGTCGCCAAATTATCATGGTTTTATCACCAAAAAAATAACAAAATTATATTTACAAGGAGAAAAATATTATGCCAAAAATGAAGACACATACTGGCGCTAAAAAGCGTTTCAGAATCAAAAAGAGTGGACTAATTAAAAGAGGCCAACAAGGTCGTCGTCACATTCTTACAAAGAAATCACCAAAGAGAAAAATGGGACTTAGAAAAGGTGCTTACGTAAGCGAACAAGAAAGCAAAACCATTACTAAGATGATCCAAGGTTAATAGGAGGAGTACACAATGAGAATTAAAAGAGGCGTTAACTCTATTAAAAAGAGAAGAAAAGTATTAAAAAGTGCTAAAGGTTACTGGGGTGCTAG
>JAZSRJ010000076.1:0-5349 GCA_045538425.1 Clostridia bacterium | reverse complement strand
TACACCTTCTACTTTTTCAACAAGTAGATATGCATCACTTACATAAGAGAATACAACTGTACCACCTTGGTTGAATCCAACAAGACCACCAACGACACCAGATAGATTGCCATCGATATCTGTCATACCATCTTCAGGGTTTAGTCTATGTCCCATCTTTAGACCCGTAATACTACAACGATCTACTTTAGGGATATAACTATAGTTAGTAACTTCTCCTGTGTTTTCGTTAAGAAGAGAACCTACAGCAGTTGTTTGGTAACCAACAAAACCACCAACATAACTATTTTCTGTTGTTGCATTGTTGATGTACACATCGTTAGCTCTTACTCTTTCGATAGTAGCACCAGTAGAGATACCAGCAACCAAACCACCTTTTTGATATTGTCCATCAATACTTGCGTATTCAAACTTCAAATTGCTAACTTTTGCACCAGCGCCAAGTTTTGCAAACAAACCAACTTCTGGAGCTGTTTGAAGAGTCTCTAACTCTGCATTCATTTGGTCCATATTGATATTCATACCAATGATAGAATAGCCATTACCATCAAGTTCACCACCAAACACCGCAGATTCTGCTACACCCACACTACCAATTGGTTGCCAATAACCATTGTTGTAGGTAGATAGGTCAATATTACTTGCAAGTTTGTAATAAGCATCAAGTGGATACTTGTCATTAAGAATTGTAGGATCTTCTGGATCTTCTACTTTTTCTACACCAATGCTTGCAAGTTGTTTTGCAGAACGGATATAGAAAGGACTTGACTTAGTACCATCCCCAACATATACGTCACAAACCAAGTTACGGAATTTCACATTGTTGGTCTTAAAACGAAGTCTTGCAAAACCACCACCAACTGCAGTAAAGGTATTGGTATCTTTATCGTAAGATACAACACTTGGAACTTCACTGCTTACTTCCACAGTTGTATAGGATTTTTTATTCTCGATCACAACATCAATTTTGAATGTATCATTGATGTCTACATACATTGTAGAAGCAGAAATACTAATACGTTCTTCATCTCTTACACAGAAAAACACTGTAAATCCAATAGCTACTACAACAAGAATAGAAATTAAGTAAATTAAAAACTTTTTCATACTTATACTCCTAATTTGTATTTTTTGACAACAACTAGTAGTTTTTGCCAAAAACCATATAGATGGAACATATTTCTATATAGTCCATAATATTTATTATAAACATTATACCTAAACTTAAGCAAAATGTCAATAGTCAATTTGGAAAATATGCCTTTTTCAAGGCTAAAGTCTTACATGACTTCCGATAGATCAGACATCATCAAATCCCATTCTTCATTGCTCATTTCGTTCATTTGGTTTTCTTCATTATCCAACTCCCAACTAAACAGCAAATCGGCTATCAAATTGGATTTTTCTTTTTCGATATAATCACTATAATACGGCATCATATTATAAGATAGTTTTATATTGTCTTTTACATACTGAGATAATGTCACAAACTTTCTTTTATGAAGCAATGCATCAATTTTATCATGCAAATATTTTACACGCATTTCGTCCATATATAAAATCATCGTTTGGACACTACTTATTAAGGAAGCCATCTCTTTTCTTGCATGATAATCTTCTAGTATGGTACTTGTCTCATCCATTGCTCTAGATCGCTCTTTTTCGTAGATATCATTGAGTAAGAACACCTTTTCAAAGTAAGTCATTTTATCATCATACGTTTCTTTTAACACGATAAAACTTTTTTCCGGCATAACCAACAATTCTTCATACAAAACATGATCATCTTGATGATCTTCTTTTTTAACATAATCAAAATACATACGGCCTAAAAAATCTTGTGTAATCAGATTGTGAACTTGTAAAACATTGCCATCATCTTCTACTTCTGCACCACCCATATTATAATAAGCAAGGTAATCATCAATTGCAGATTCAATTTGTGTTACACAAAACAAATATGGTTGTAATATAGCAAGTATATCTACTTGATTTTCGTTGTTTTGTATAAGATACTCTACACTATCAGTGAGTATGCGTAAAAAAGCATAAATATCGTAATTTTTATGACATAATTCGTTGATTATATCATAGACGCCAAGACTTGCTAAAGAATACTCCTCATTTTGTATATCCACTAAGTTAGCAAAATGCTCTAGTGCACGAAATAAATCAAAAATCATAGCATATTGTGAAACTCTATTATCCAACTCCATAATATCTGCTGCACATCGCTTGGCATGCTGATCCATTTTGTCTAAAGACTGATCAAGAAAATTGTAGAATATTTGTCCTAAATAAAACTCTTTTAAGTTGGAGTGTACGATATAGTCTGCGAGTTCTTTCATATCTTTTGTATATTGGTTATCCATCAAGCCTTCTCCCTTATAATTGTAGTATACCCTCAAACCCCTATAAAGTCAATAGTCAATCTTGCCAAAGAATAGACAAAGCAAGAAAAAAAGACTCCCAAATATCGGAGTCTTATTGAATACTATCTTCTTCTTCATCACTATCTATTGCATCCATCTCACCCATATACTCTTTGCGTATGATACTAGAAATAATATAGGAATTATCTTTTTCTATATACTCAGTGTAGAAAGGATACAATTCTACTTCTTCCCAATCAAATAACTCAGCTACCATCAAGTTATCATACATACTCATAGGTAACATTCTTTCCATGAAAAGAACAGCTTCTTTTTGTTTGTCTAGTTGCGTCATGATTGATGCAAGTGCCCAATTGAGCGAACCTCTTTCTTGCAGTATTTGTCGATATTTATCATTAAAAACAATAGCACTTTTATCAAAATTTTTCAAAGTCTTTTCTAGTTCCAACAATCTTGTTATGTACTCATGATATGTATTGGCTGTAACTAGAATATCTTGATAATTTTCTTCATTGTCTAGAATGTTTTTTAAGAATTTTGTTCTTGATAACTGTGTTTCAAAATCATTGCGTATATCCTTATTTTCATATCCTGCTAATTGCAAAGCCAAAATATTACTCAATCTTCTTGTTGCATCCACACTTCCAACATCATACCCCAACACACACCCCTTTTGAAGGGTTTCATTTTGCAAAATATCACTTAAATAACAAATAGCGAAATAATATTGCATTTTTTCTGTAAATTGGAGATATGAGTCTCCTTTTACCACTTTTTGTTGTTGCTCTTCCACAAGTATTTTGTGACAAGAAGACAAAACATCCAACCACTCAATCTCAGGGAATCCATTTTTGACTAAACCAAAATGAAAGTTGTATAGAATATCTTCTAATAATTCTCTATCTTTATGTTGTTCATCATGTGCTTGAAAATAAGCTAAATACATAAAATACAATTCCGCAAACTCATCTTCCGTCGGCATATCTAGAAAATCAAAGACTATATTGCTATTGATTGCAGATTCTTTTGTTTGCATCTCATCTTTCATACTTAGCAATTTTTGCACTAAAGGCTCATATAAAAAGCCTTCATCAAAGTAAGAGCGTACTTTTTCTACAATAGATTTTATCAAATAAGGTTTGTATACTTCGTTGATCGTTTTACTGTCTTTGATACTTACTTTCTCGTTCAAACTTTTTATAATTGCAAAATCTGCATTATTATACAACATGATATTCTCCTTCATCTTCGTCTATCTCAATATGTTGTTCGGTATCTTTCAAAACATATTGTTGATAATAGGGCATATTTTTATAATCAACCACATCAAACTCGTTTACCATATGAGTAACTTTTTGATAAAATTCTTTCCCTTTATACTCAAGACGCAAACTTTTCATAATTTGCTCAATCTCACGCATAATACCATACAAACATTGGTCATGAGCAATAATTTGATCCCAATCAGCTAATTTTTGATCACTTAAAACAATATCTTGGTCATTGGTTAAAGATTGGTACAATGAATACAAATACTTTGTGTTTTTGATAGATTCATACCCAATCTTCACTAAATAAGCAATATCTTGATAATCTATTTGGTCCATATAGGCAAAATACATGGCAAGAGTTGGTTGTTTTTCTTCTTTATAGTCTTTTAGCACATAGTCAAAATCTAGTAAAAAGCGTGCATATTTTTTATACGTCAAATAATCGCTTGCTTTGTCTTTATGATCCATACAATCCCCAATCACATATTGCATGAAATTGGTGGTGTAAAAATGATATTTTACAATGTCTAATAATTCTTGATTATTTGTTTGTTCTATATAATCCATTCTTTGATATGCTTCAACCATTGGAATAAGCACAGTGGTCATCAAATAATCATAGACAATCAACGGCAAATTGCGGTTAATTACTCTCTTGACATGATTGGCCAATCTTTGTTCTATGAATAATTGTAATTTTTCTTCTATTTGCTCTGTTTCTAAGCAATAATAATAGATAGCAAACAGTGAAAACAAATGAGCACATTTTTCCGCAATAGTACCCTGCATAATATCATCTAAAATAGTAGGAGTTCCATCCGTCTTTCTCTTTTCTGTGCAAATATCCATTAGTTGTTGATAAGATTGTTTGCGATACTCCTTATCTATCATCCATTTTTTAATATAATTTTCAATCTTTTTTTGTACATATCCACAATAAGCCACACCCATTTCTTCAGTGTGGTTGAGATTGACATTAGGATCTAGTAACTGAATAATTGTCTTATCCTTGTTATTAAAAATCATATCCTTACCCTCTTAACAAGAGTATAAAACCAAAAATTCGATTTGTCAATACATAATTATTTTGAAACAATACTCCTATAACTACTTTACCTATCCTATCTTACTTATAATAACACCCAACTTTATTAAGAAAATTCCTTTAATATAGGATTTAACATAAAAAAACCATGGTTAACCTAGGTTACTTCGAAAAAAGAAGACCAGGATCAACCTAGGCCTATTTGAGAAAAGAAAAACCTAGGATTTCCTAGGTCTTTTAATTGGAAAACCCAACGTTCTATCTTCCCGGCTCGCGTCAGAACTGTCGCTATATTTTCAAAGACTTCGTCTTTGCTGTTCTCTCTCCGTTCTTCCTTTTCCCCACCAAAATTTTTTTGTCGGGGTCCCCAGCAGTGAGCCTCTAATACAAAAAACAAAACCTAGGAAATCCTAGGTTTTCTTAAATGGGAAAAGAAAAAACCCAGAATTTCCTGGGTTTTTTAATTGGAAAACTGGCAACGTCCTATCTTCCCGGCTCACTGCTAAGCAAGTATTGTTGGCGCTGAAAGTCTTAACTTCTGTGTTCGGTATGAGAACAGGTGTGTCCCTTTCGCTAATATCACCAGTAATGGCTGAATGTCTTATTAAGTACACTCACAACTAAAGTCGGAGGCCCAAGC
>JAZSRJ010000084.1:0-1509 GCA_045538425.1 Clostridia bacterium | reverse complement strand
TAACAAATATAGGAAAAGAAGGAGGTAGAAATATGAAAATAAGAATTTTCAATTTCGACACAAAGGAACTTATTAATTCATTTTCAATCAACACAAAAGATGGTGTTGGGGATTTCTTCAGAATTGCAAGAACAATTCTTGCAAAGATGCAGGAAACTGATGACATTCTTAAGATTGGAAAGAACCTTATCGTAAAGGATTGGGGATTTAACACAGTATTCCAGAATGGTATCACCGCAAACACAATGAGTAAAGGTGCTGCTTGTACTTGTTTTACAAGTGAAATGTCTTTTACTTTTGGTTCTAACGAGTCTTTACAGGAGAAAGAACCTACTTGTGTAACATTGTGGAATCCTAATGTAGAAGGTGGTGTTGAAACACTTGATTTGCGTGTTGGTTTCATCATTTTTGAAGAAGGTTGGGTAATTGCTAATGGCAAGATTGGGTCTAACATTTTTGGTAGTAGACACAATTGCTATATTGCATCAATTGGTTCTAGAAATATTAGAACTTGTGCAAAAAGCGGTGCTAAAATCTTTAAGGACACAAAAGCGGTTTTGTCATATCTTAAGAAACACACTGATACATTCAAATTTTGTGTTGAAAAGTATGATTATCAGTTGAGTATTGAACCTACTTGTGATTATTTTGAAGAGGAATACAATGCTACTTTGTCTGGTAAGAAACTTGAAAAGGCAAAATTGATTGATGATGAAATTACTACATTGTTAGAAGAAATCAATACATCTGCCGAAGATACTGGTGATGGATATGATGATTACACATTGCCGGATGAAGTGACAGAAGATACAGTTTTCAATGAAGTTCTTTATCGTATGAAAAAGTATGATTTATGGGATGCCATTGTAAAGGATTATGTCAAAGAAGGTAAAATTTATATGTCTGAAGCTGGTGGTATCGTTTATGATTTGAATGAACCGGCTAAAAAGATTGTGGATGAATTGATTGAAGAAGGAAAGACACCTTTCCATGTTGTTCATACATCTACTACCTTTGGTGACTTGTATCAGGTATTGTATGTTTCTAAAGATACTGCAAATTGGCGATATGAACGTGGACGAAAAGACGGTTATATGTACAATTGTTGTTACAATGAAACTTATGACGAGGTAGAATATAGCGAGTCTAAATTCATTAGTTGTCATGGTGGTATGCAACGTATTGCTTAATGATGTAAGTTCTTTTATTTGGAAGATGGGTTGGTAAAACAACTCATCTTTCTTTTTGTTTTTATATTTTTTTTGTTGTCAAATGTCATATTGTATGTTATTATAATTAAAGATAAAGAAAAGGAGATATGTTATGAAAACAATGGCAGAATATGCGAAACAATATCAACATGAAAATCGTAATAAAGGTGTTGTTTCAGATGTTACAAGTTATAGTTTTAAGTTTACTGAAAATCCCAAGAAACCAGGAGAGCAACCTAAATCTTATATGGTAATGCTTAGCTATTTTTGGACACCAAGTATGGAGGTAAAATAAAAT
>JAZSRJ010000078.1:0-7046 GCA_045538425.1 Clostridia bacterium | reverse complement strand
AACCAAGTGTGCTAAATGGCCACAAGGCAGAACTAAACCAAGTATCCAAGGCATCATCATCTTGCTTTAGATGATCACTACCACATTTGGTACATTTTGTTGGGTCAGCCAACTCTACCATGGTATGACCACATTGTTCACAAGTAAATACTGGAATACGATGTCCAGACCATAATTGACGACTAATACACCAATCTTCCACATTTTCCATCCAACTCAAATATAAGTTGTCAAAACGTTTTGGAATAAATTTTAATTCCCCATTTTTTACACAATCAATAGCTGGACGAGCAAGTTCTTTCATCTTAACGTACCATTGTTTAGAAAGCATTGGCTCAATAACACTATGACATCTTTGACAATGTCCAACTTTGTTGTCATATTTTTCAATCTTTTCTATCAAGTCAAGCGCTTTTAGATCTTCCACAATTTTGGTTCTGCAAGCCATACGATCAAGACCAACATAAGCACCAGCATTCTCATTCATAACACCATCTTTTCCAATGGTCTCAATAATCTCCAAATTGTGTCTTTTACCCACTTCATAGTCATTGGGGTCATGTGCAGGTGTAATCTTAACCATACCTGTACCAAACTCCAAATCGACATAATCATCCGCAATCACTGGTATTTGTCTATGTACAAAAGGCAAATCTAGTAGTTTTCCTACAATATTTTTGTAACGTTCATCTTTTGGATTGACAGCAACCGCAACATCACCAAGCATGGTTTCTGGTCTAGTTGTTGCAACCACAATATATCCACTGCCATCTACAAACGGATATCTCATATGATAAATAGAGCCATGATTGTCTTCGTATTCTACCTCAATATTGGACAAGGCAGTCTTACAACTACAACACCAGTTGGTCATACGATACCCTTGATAAATATATCCTTTATCATAAAGATGCTTGAATGCATGACGAACAGATTGTTTGCGTGGTTCATCCATTGTAAAAGCAAGTCTATCCCAGTCACAACTTACACCCAACTCTTTGAATTGTTCCAGAATGAGTGTACCGTACTCTTTGTACCACTTATCCATTTCCTCTAAAAACGCTTTTCTTCCAAGCATTTCTTTGGTCTTGCCCTCTTTTTTCAACTTTTCCACAACTTTTACTTCCGTTGCAAGAGCAGCATGGTCTGTACCTGGTAACAATAATGCTTCATACCCTTGCATACGCTTATAACGAATAATCGTATCTTGCAATGTTGTGGTATACGCATGTCCAATATGCAATTTGCTGGTAATATTTGGTGGTGGCATAATAATCGTAAAAGGTTGTTTATCCTTGTTGACTTTTGCCTTAAAATATCCTTTTTCTAACCACATAGAATAAATAGATTTTTCATAACTTTTTGGGTCTAATGTTTTTGCCATAGTATTCCTCGATTTGTTTTTATCAATTACAAAACACTTTAGTGTTTGGTTGTTAATATGATGGATTATACCAAATAAAAAATATTTTGACAACAAAAAAGAGCCTTGTGGCTCTGTTATTTTTAGAATTCTTTGAAAATAAGAATGAGTAAAGCTACAAATAGACAGCCGAGACCAATCGCCTTAAAAATAAGGTATACGGTATCATGATCATCAATCTCATCTTTTTGTCTAACGACACGTGCAATACGTCTTGCAAGCACTGCAAACACAAGACCAATAATTGCAAAAATAACACCAGCAATCACAGTTTTTAATTGAAATCTTTCAACCACAATATTGACGACAGTGTTCCAAATATCTGAAAAACTTGTTAATAACATACTCATCGTTTTCACTCCAAATACATATTTCTTGCCTACATTGTAGCACATCTCAAAAAGAAAAACAAGACCTAAATCCAATTTTTTTCACAAAGATCATAAAAATCGAATAAAATAGTAATAGTTTGGCATATTGCATCCAACAATTACAACCGCAATTATGTCAAAATAAAATTATTGGAGGTCATAATGAAAAAACTTAGCATATTGCTTGCAGTATTGGTACTATCACTCGCCTCATTCGTTGGTTGTAGTTGCAACAAAAACAACGACAATGTCTTGAGAGTCAATGAAGTCACACATAGTATATTCTATGCACCATTCTATGTCGCGATCAACCAAGGGTATTTTGAAGACGAAGGTTACACCATCGAACTAACCAACGGTGGTGGTAGCGATAAGAGTATGACAGCAATTTTGTCCGGAAGTGCAGATATTGCCCTACTTGGTCCCGAAACAAGTGTCTATGTTGCTAGCCAAGGCAAACAAGATTTACCAATCGTATTTGGGCAACTCACCAAAAGAGATGGCAGTTTTTTAGTTGGTCGTACCCAAGAAGACGATTTTGACTGGTCCAACCTTGCAGGTACAGAAATTATTGCTGGACGTCAAGGCGGACTTCCTGCAATGACTTTAGAATACGTGCTTAACCAAAAAGGCTACGTCAACGGCGAAAATATCACCCTTAATTTTGATATTAGTTTCAACAACATGGGACCTGCTTTTGTAGGCGGTACTGGAGATTATACAACCCTATTTGAACCTACCGCAACAGAAGTTGAAAAAGCAGGCAATGGTCATATTGTCGCTAGTGTTGGCGAAGAATCTGGTGAAGTTCCTTACACTTGTTTTATGGCAAACCGTAGTTATCTTAACAAAAATAGTGATACCATTAAAAAGTTTTTACGTGCAGTCATGAAAGGCTATCAATATCTCACTACCGCTAGCCTTGACGATGCAGCAAAAGCCCTTGCACCATCTTTTGAAGGAACAGACCTTACTTCTATTAAGTATGCTATTGAAAGTTATAAAGCCATTGACGCATGGACCAACACCCCTGTCATGACAGAAGATAGTTACAACAGACTACTTGCTATCATGCAAAACGCTGGCCAAATCACTGGTAATGTCGCTTTCAGTACAGTTGTAGACAATAGTTTTGCCAACACTGTCATCGCTGAACTATAAACATCGTACAAAAATACAGCAAATGTGCTATTTAATAGCACATTTTTTATCTCAATATTCGTACAATGTAATGAGCAATCTTTGCTCAACTACAGGAGAAAATCATGGAAATACTAAAATTGGATCATGTTGAATTGACCTATTTTAGCAAAAACGGAGAAACACTCGCTCTCAAAGATATTGATTTTTCCATGGAAGACGGAGAAATTGTTAGTATTGTTGGACCAAGTGGATGTGGCAAAACAACCATCTTGTCGATCATCGCCGGTCTTTTAGATGTAACAAAAGGAAAAGTTACCATCCAAAAACAAACCACCGGTCACACAGGCTATATGCTACAAAGAGATGAATTATTTGAGTGGAGATCCATCCTCAACAATGTACTTTTAGGTCCAGAAATACAACACAAGAAGACAAAGGATACTATTGCTCTAGCCAACAAACTACTCGATCAATATGGGCTCAAAGATTTTAAGAAAAAGCATCCTAGTCAACTCTCTGGTGGTATGAGGCAAAGAGTCGCTCTCATTAGAACACTGGTATTACAACCAGAAGTTTTACTATTAGATGAACCATTTTCCGCCCTAGACTACCAAACAAGAGTCGCTGTATGTGACGACGTACATCATATACTGCGCCAAGAGAAAAAGGCCGCTATCTTAGTTACACATGATATTGCAGAAGCTATTAGTATGTCTGATCGTGTGATCGTTCTCACAAAACGACCAGCCACCATCAAAAGAGAATACCGACTTGATTTTGACCCCACACTTACCCCTCTTGCCAGACGAGACAAACCGCAATTCCAATCTTACTTTGAACAAATCTGGAGGGACTTACAAAATGAAGAAAAATAATTTTAGTTATGGCTATAAAAAATACCTAAGACGAAACAAACAAAAAAAGTTGCTTATTATTCTTTGTCAAGTATTCCTTTTAGTTGGATTTATCGTCTTATGGGAATTGCTTGCAAAATATAACATCATAGATAGTTTCATCACCAGTTGCCCTAGTAAGATTGCAAAAACAATCTATGAATCTATAATCAACAAAACATTGTTTTATCACTCTTGGGTATCACTGAGCGAAACCATTATTTCTTTTTTGATAGCAACAGGTCTAGGCACACTGATTGCTATCATCTTATGGTGGAACGAATTTTTAAGAAAAGTGTTAGAGCCTTATATCATCGTCCTCAATAGCTTACCAAAAATTGCATTAGGCCCAATCATTATTGTTTGGTTTGGTGTCGGTACTAGATCCATTATCGTAATGGCTGTACTCATCATGATCGTGATTACCATCATTAGCATGCTTAATGCATATTTATGCACTGAAAATAACAAGATTTTACTATTACAGAGCATGGGAGCAAGCAAGTGGCAAATATTAATTAAGCTTATCATTCCTTCCACCATTACCGAACTTGTCAGTGTCCTTAAGATCAATGTTGGGCTTGCATGGGTCGGAACCATTATGGGAGAATATCTAGTCAGCCGTGCTGGACTTGGATACCAGATCAACTACGGAAGCCAAGTTCTCAACCTTAATCTTGTTATGGCTAACACAATCGTTCTATGTATTCTTGCAACTGGCATGTATTTAGTTGTCGCCATTTTAGAGTCTGGCGTTCGCAAAAAGTTTGGGACACATTAGTTTTTATAAAAAAACATCTATTTTTTAATGTTTTATTTTTAATGGTCAAAACAGTACTTGTTGTTGTAATATTACAACTAATTTTTTATATTACTATATGTTTGCGTCATAATGTATATAGTTGATGCCATTTTCACAACACATTTATAAAATAACAAAAACCACATAAAAGAGTTTTTCTCTTCTTGTGGTTTTTTCTTATATCTTATCATCAATCTACGATTCACACAACCCCAATAACAATCATCATTTATCCATAACAATCATAACCATCAAATAATGAAAACACCATTAGATAGTTTTAGTTATTATTTTTTTTGCACAATCCACATCTTTCTCCCACAACACAAACAACAAGTCACAACAATCATCAATTTTCCACTTCCCAACATAGACCCCCACAATCTCTTATAGCATCTATTTTTTTGAGAGTTTCACGCATCTGTACACTCGTGTATTATTATTTATATTGTTGCATATTTATACATATTTTGGTATAAAAAATAAAAGCACTTTAGATGCTTTTATTTGAAATAAACAATACGACCACATTGCTCACAAGCAGTAAATTTTTTCTCTTTTAGAGCGTCCATTTGCTTACTTGGTAGCACCATACGACATGCCCCACATTGTTTGCCATCCATCAATGGAACAAATACTGGAAACATATTATCATTACGTTTGTCGATATATTTTTGCAAAATTGACTTATCAATTGATTGTTTTAATTGATCTTGTTTTTTCTTAATTTCATCAATTTTTGGTTGCACTGAAGCAACAAGTTGATCATATTTTTGCTTTGACTCTTTATGTTTTGTTCTCGCTTTGACAACATTAGATTTTGTTACCTCAAACTCTTTTAGAGTCTCTCTCATCTTTTGATTAATCATCCCCAATTTCTTTTCTAGATTATTGAGTTCACCTGTCTTTCTATTGATACTAGCCATCACCTTTTGCATGTCTTCAATAGACATTTCTTTTTCATCACGACTAACCAATTTTTTAATTTCATTATATTGCTTTTCACTTTCTGCTTTTACATCATTAAATTCTTTTACAAGACGTTTTGCTGCAGCTTCTAGTTCCAAACTTTTATTTTGAGCTTCTTTCACATATTGACTCATTTTGCTCATAATTTGTTTTTCTTGACTAGAGTTAGCTTCTCTTTCAATCTTAATTAATTGACTATCTAATTCTTGCAATTGTAATATGTTATTCATGTATACTCCTTATAACCTTTTTCAATTCCTTGTACTTTTTACTCAGTTCTTTTGATTGTTTTTGAGAAGTGGCTTGTTCCAAATATTGACTTACCTTCTCCATTTCTTTTCCCAAATACTCTTTTAACAAACAATCTTTTTTATAATCTACCCCATACTTAATTTGGAGTTGATTTAGTTTTTGTTTCCCAGTTTCCACTTTTAACAAAGTATAATACTTTCCTTTATCATAAAAGAATTGATCTTGCGCAATCTTGTACCCATTCTTAATCAAATATTCTCTCACATAGGCAACATCACTCATTGGTTGCAACACCCATGTCTCAACACTTGACTGACAGTTTTCCATGATTTGCAAAATCTCTCTTCCGCCCATACCTGCAACAATTGCCACATCTATTTTGTCTTGACAGACATTTTGCATCCCATCACCAACAACAATAGATACTTGATCAATATAACCAAGTTCCGTCAACAATTGTTTTGCCTTTTCTACACTTGGAGCACTGATATCGCTTGCAATCGCGCGCTTAACTTTATTTTCTAAGAACAACTTAGCAAGCACTTTACCATGATCACATCCAATATCAGCCACAAGATCACAAACAGGAACAATGTTCACAATTGTTTGGAGCCTATGAGATAGTTTTAGTTTATTCATAAAAATCCTTTAATTTTTTACTACGATTAGGTTGTCTCAATTTTCTCAAAGCTTTCGCCTCAATTTGACGAATTCTTTCACGAGTTACGTTAAATTCTTTACCAACTTCCTCAAGTGTTCTTGGATGACTATCATCTAGACCATATCTAAGTCTAATAACTTTTTGTTCTCTTGGAGTTAGCGTTTCGATAACTTGAAGCAATTGTACTCTCAAAATTTCTTGTGTCGCATTATCTGTTGGTGATTTCATAGATTCATCTTCTAAGAAATCCCCAATTTTACTTTCATCTTCTTCACCAACTGGACTCTCTAGACTAAGTGGATCTTGTGAAATACGGATAATTTCATTTACTTTTGCTTCAGTAATACCCATACGCTCTGCAATTTCGGCATTGTTAGGATCACGACCTAACTCTTGCATTAATTGTTTGCTTACACGAGAAAGTTTGTTAATTGTTTCGACCATATGTACCGGAACACGAATGGTTCTTGCTTGATCGGCAATCGCACGAGTAATACTTTGTCTAATCCACCAAGTAGCATAGGTTGAAAAA
>JAZSRJ010000051.1:0-13361 GCA_045538425.1 Clostridia bacterium | reverse complement strand
CCTCTTCGGCCTCTTGAGTATCTCTCCATCCGATCTGGCATCTTTAATGCAATGTTATTGTATCAAATAGTTTTCCCTTTGTCAATAAATCAATTCAAGTTTTTTGCAAATTATCTTTCGGATTGAAAATTTAGATTTAGTACTTGGATCAAATATTTGGCTTTGGTTAGTTTTCATGATATAATAAACATATGAAAATTGTTAAAAGAGTATATACAAAAGAATATTGGATTTTGCTAGGGATTGGATTTTTGCCGTTGTTATGGAAAATCTTGGAGATTGCTTTTCTAGCAGGATTTGATCATGCGTTAAAGATTGTAGGGCAATTATCTTTTATTAGTATCATTTTCAAAATCTTTGAAGAAACATTATTAAATCCTTTGTATAAGATGCTGGGTAAACATTCTACAGGAGATGAACAGGAAAAGATTGGGATGGCAAAGAAGTTTTTACTTTGGTATGGTGTTGCTACGTTGATTTTTACTGTATTGATTTTTCTATTCAATCCACTTATTGTACGGGCATCACAAGTGCCACAATATATCTTTAGTGAAACTGTTGTGTTCTTAAAAATCTATACTATTGCATGTGGATTAGGAATTGTATCCAAATATTTGTATACTTTTAGTGTTATTCACAAAGACACAAAAAAAATGTTGGTTTATTTTTTAATCAAATCATTGATCACGACATTGCTTTTTGTTGTTTTTATTCCAACATTTACATTAGGATGGGGTGTCAATGGTATTGCCATTGCTGAATTGATTGTAAATATGTTGACCATTATCTATTTGTGGTGTACTTTTGAAAAAACAGAAAAAGTACAAGTTGTTATGGATCAAAAACAATATTTTCAATTGTTGGGTTTTGCTTTTTTAGAAACAATGATTCGCAATATTGTGTATTATTGTGTTATATTGGTATTCCTCAACATGTTGGATAATCAGGATTTGTATTTTGTTGCCAATGAGTATATATGGTCAATTATGCTTGTCCCAACGTTAGCACAAGGTACTTTGATTAAACAAGATATTGCAAGTAACCAACATTATTCGCTAAAACCATATTTTGTTCATTGTGGTGTGCTCATTTTGTTTATGTGTTTGTGCTTGCCTATTTCAATGTTTGTTTTTCGAGATGTGTATCATCTTGTGAATTACATGGAATATTTTGATGTTTTATTAAAATTGTTTCCTTGTTATATGCTATTTGTTTTGGATTCTGTTGTGGAAGCATACTTTTTTGCTACAGGAAAATTACACCATATATTGGTACAAAATGTATTAACCAATGTTTGTGTATACCTCACAGCATTTGTGTTATACCTATGTAAGGTTTGGGTGGTGTCACTTGACTCTATTTTAATCTTGTTTAATGTAGGAGTGGTGGTATCTAGCCTATATACACTTTCGGTATATTACATTACAAAACAACGTCAATCAACAAAACAAGTTTAGGTGTGAGCGTATTTTTGTTGGAGTAGTTAAGGGGATATTTCTTGCTATTTTTGTATCAATTATGCTATCATGAAAATAACTAGTAGGTTATGATAGAATTTGAAAGATTGGAATATAAGATCTTTGAATGAGATATGCTTTGGAGGTAATATATGAAAGATATTTATGCCTATATAGATGAATTTATTTTGCAATATTCCAATGATAAAAGTGTTGAAGATTTGCTGAATAACATTGTGGAATATTTTTCTGTACAATTTAATGTGCCTACTTGTAAAATTGCAGTTGAAGAATTAAGGCCAGTTTTAGCTTCGCAAGGGAAAATACCTCCAGCATATTATAAGCATGGTAAAGATATTATCAATGATTCTTATTTGTGTTTTGATACTCATGCACTATTTTCTTCCATGTCTGATAGACAGTGGGGAAGAATTATAAAATTATGTGCACATGAATGGATGCATTATTATACTGCTTTATCCAAACATAAAGTGATAAACGATGCTGAATTAAATAAAAAATATAAAGCATTAATTCTCAATTCACATTCTTATTCTTTTCAAAAGTTAAAAAATAGATATGATGATAAAAAATTATTGTCAGCATTAAACAAACTATCTTCTTTAGAAATTGTAGCAGATAAGTTTGCAATGGATTTTTTGAATGACATACAAAAGCATACAAAAAATGAAATGTTAAAAAATAATATCCGAGACCAGATACAAACTCATAATGAGCATATTGAGTATTGTCGCAAAATAGTAAGCGAAAATTGTGTAAACAATGAAGATGTTTTAAGTGAATCATACCATTGTTAAGAAAAAAAGCCTATCGGGGCTTTTTTTGTTATCTTGGTTGTTCTTGTTGGATATTTTGGTTGGATGGAAAATCTTTTAATCATGATAGAAAGTTTTGCAAAAGAAGAAGGTATTTGGTATAATGAAGATATGGAAATCTTATTTACTTTGATGTATGCTGGTTTGATTGGATTCTACAATGTTTTCAAAAAAATGGCAGTAAAAAAGAGTGGAGAATCGACTATTTTGGTGATGTTTACCACTATTACTTTTTTATTGAGTCTCGTATGGGTTCCTTTTGGGGTGGCGATTTCGGGTCATTTTGTTTGGATATTTGTTTTGAAAGGATTTATACTTGCGACAAGTTGGTTTTTAGTATTAAAGGTGTTAAAAACAGCAGACTTATCTATTGTTACCATTACCAATATTTTGTCGGCTGTATTGTCCTTTGTATTAGGAATCCTCATATTTGATGAACGTGCAGGTGTATGGCAAATCATTGGGTCTGTTATTATCATTTTGGGTGTTGCTGCTATTAATTTGTTGAATAAGAATAGTAAAGGTCGAGTGACTGCTTTGCAACTTTGTATGTTGTTGTTGGCGGCGTTGATAACGACAACAAGCAATGTGATTGATCGGTATACAACCAATCATTTGACAACGTACCAAGTACAATTTTGGTTTTTATTATTTGTGGCAGTGTTTTCATGGATCTATTTTGGTATTGAATGTATTAAAAATAAAAAGTTTTTAATTGGAAAACAAGACTTGAAAAATCCATGGATCTATTTGGTAGGGATCTTCTTATTTATGGGAGATTTTGTGTTGTTCTTAGCATACAAAGTGCCTGGTAGCCAAATGATCACTATTAGCGTATTGTCCAAACTGAAAATTGTTGTTACAGTATTAGCGGGTATTTTGATCTTCAAAGAAAAAAATATTTGGAAGAAAATATTGTTGACATTGTTGGTGATCTTGGGTGCAGTGATGATCTCGATGAGTTGATTGTTTTATGGATAAAAAAATCTATTAGGGTGTTCCTAATAGATTTTTTTGATTATGCTTCAGTTGGGGTAGTAAAACCTGTACCAAACATAAGATATTCGCCATCGTTCAAGATAGAGAGATCTATTTCGATATCCAATACATCCATATTAGAAATTTCTATTTTCCCAATGGTGACTTTGATGGTATCTGTATTAGTGGTGCTATTGATATTAGCAATGAATTGTGGGGTGGTAGAACCTTCTGCTACTTTGAACAATTGAAATTCTTCTTGTCCTTCTCTAATAGCTAATCTCAATTTGTACTTGTGATCGTTGTTTTTATAAAAATAGACAGAATAGAGATTGTTGCCCCAAGCAATAGGATTTTCTTTGCTATCCGTTTGGTACTTACAATAATAGGCTAAAGTTGATTCTATAAGCAAAACACCGTCAGATGGAACATAGGTATCGCCTTCTGGGCTGCTCGTTTTTGCTATGACAAATTCACCATAATTCACTTTAACCAATACTCCGTCTTTCACCATAGCACTAGCAATATCATTCAATTGGATATCCCAACATTGCATATAGTTATTAGATTCGTTTGCTGTACCATATTGCCACAAAGGAAGTAGATTGATCTCTACAATTCCGTCATCGCTAATGGTAAAATAATGTTTTGTTTCGTTTGGGTAAGATGCAGTGTTGTAATAGGTGACATTATTTACACTGAGTGTAAGATCATCATAATATGTTTTGAATGTTTCGTAATTAGACAAAACCAAATATGCTTTGTGGTCTTCTTGATTGGCTGAGGCATAAGGAGTAGAAAGAGTTTCGCCTTCCGCAACTTTGAATGTCATAAATGGTGTTGACCATTGGTTGATATAGACGATTTCTTCATTGTCTTCATTGATAAAGTATGCGCTAGGCGTAACATTAGAATACAAGTCAGAGTTGGTGTTGAATACAGCAAGATCTATGCTATCCCATGATGACATATTGGATTGATCCATCGTAATGGTAGACAAAACACCATCTTGGGTATACTCTATAGTTTTTGGATTGTTGTGGATCAATGGACTTTCAATATATTGTTCATAGGCAGAAGATCCATTACAAGCATACATAACTTGTAGAACATCGCCATGTGTTACTTCGATGTTTTTACCTGTACTCAAAATAGTTCTTAATTCGTTGCCTGTATAATATCTATCTTCTTCTAAGGCTAAAAGTTCACGAAATTTTGTATTAAACTTAAACTTATATTTTGCATAAAGGATTTGGCGAACTTCTTCTCTAGATAATTCTGTGGATAATTGCAAGTTATCTAAATAACCTTCATCGGCTTCAATAAAATTGACAGAAATGGTTTTTGTGATCAATGACACATTACCTGTTGCAGTAATGACAAGTTGTTCGTATTGATCAGCATACATCATTTCACTGATTAAGAAAGAACTTTCATTGGTCATTGTTAATGGTGTGCCGTTGAGTATGATAGCGAGTGTACCTTGTTGATATCCTTCTTCAAAAACAACTTTGATATAAAAATGATTCGATTTTTGGACAAAAACACGGCCATCTTCTGTAACATTTTCTGTTGAGGAATAATAATCTTCAACAACCTTGATTTCGGCATGTTGGATTGTTTGCTTTGTTGCGTAGATATTTGGGTCTGGTTCTGGTGGTGTGGAGTTTTGTGTACATGCAGATAAGATCAAAAAGCAAGGAATCAATAAGCAAATGCCTAACATGAAATTCAATATTTTTTTCTTCATATCCTCTTCTCCTTAAAAAATTGTTTTTCATTGTTAACTATAGTATAACATATTAGAGGAAAAATGCTATTAATTGCAACAAAAAATATGTAAATAATGTTGCTTGTTGGTGTTGGACATAAAAAAGAGTTGAAACATTAAGTTTCAACTCTGATATTTTACCAATCACTAGACATATCGTCGCTAGTATAATCTTGACTTTGTTGTTGGAGAGCGGTTAGTAAAAGCTATTAGAGAGCTGATTGCATTTAGTGCTGCTAGGGGCACATCTTTGTTTTGCTCATAGATTGTGTTGAGGTATTGTTCGGTGATAGGATGTGGGAGGGACAAATTGCCCACTTCTATGGTGAATGCTGGTACTCCTAGATTGAGACTGACCCAGTCAGAATAGCCACCAACACTACCTTCCGTTTTGATCACAGGATAGCCGTTGATAGCACTGAGTTGTGTTGCGATACGATAATCTCTTTTGAGTTGTGCAGGAGATAATGTCTCAAATCCATAATAGATGACTTCGCCTTTTGTATGATAAGATAGTGTGATGTCTGGTTGTACTTGGTTGGTAAAATTGATGAGTGCTTGGACTTCGGGTTGGCTGTTGGGCTCGTATCCAATAAAATTGGCGCTAGAGGGGTATCTTACATTTTGTGTTCCTTGTCCCCAAAGTGCATCAAAATTGACATTGAGATCGACGGCACTGATATTGGCTTTCCAAAGAGAAAAATCTCTTGCCCCATAATTGACATCGAGTAAAAACTGATGTCTATTTTGCGGAATGGAGGTAAGTCCATCAAGTGCTAGTTGTACACCATCAGGATTGGATAGGGGGATAAAATACATACCACCCTCAAAAGTTTGGGTTGCATAATATTGTACCATTTTGATGAGCAATGGGGTGGTGATCCATTCTCTTGCATGAATAGCACCTTCCACTAGTACTTGTTTTCCTTCATACCTGCCCACATGTACAGCATAGATTGGTGTGCCTAGTACACTATATCCAATCACTGACCAATCTACACCAGGGATATCCCTTAGAGATAAAATATCGTTTTGCAATTCTTGAAATGTCATATATTCTCCTTTTGATCTTATATATACAATTTGAATGAAAAGTGTGCTATTAGGGGAAGATGGTATGTTTTATACGGATAAAAAAAGACATCGGTAAGATGTCTTTATTTTTTGATTTGTTGCATGATTTTTCTCGTATTGTAAGCAATTTCGCCTTTCATCATAAAACTACCACCAACGGCAATGACGTGTTCGCTTGATAGATAGGATTGCATATTATCTAGATTGATACCACCAGTTGGTAAGAATTGCACTTGAGGGAATGGACCACTCAATGCTTTGATGGTGTCTAGTCCACCATACGCTGCTGCTGGGAAGAATTTGATCACTTTGATGCCATAGTGTAACGCTTCCATAATTTCGGTTGGTGTGACACAACCAGGAATGTAAGGGATATGTTTTTTCTTGCAGTACAATGCAATGGTTTTGTCTAGCCCTGGGCTTACGATAAACTTTGCTCCACAAGCAATAGCTTGTTTTGCTTGGCTAAGGGTGAGGATTGTGCCTGCGCCAATGAGCATATCTGGAAAGTGTTGTGTACCAAGTTTGATAGCAGCACTTGCACATTCGGTGCGAAAGGTGATTTCGGCAACTGGTAAGCCACCGTCCATTAGTCCTTGTAGGGTAGGGATGGTATCTTCTATCTCCTTAACAACTACTACAGGAACAATACGATATTGTTGAAGTTTATTATAAAAGAGTTTCATTGTTTCTCTCCAATAAACGGATATAATATTCTATAATAGCAGTATCTCTTAAGATTATAAATTTTGTCATATATATGCTGGCATAATCGGAATCATTTAAGCAGTCATAACAACTTTTGATTTTTGCTAAAGCGTCATGAGGGGTAAGCCATAACATAGAAGTTTTCTCATCTATTTCTTGTTGTGTATAACTCGTAGAAGATTGATTCACAACATCTGCCATATAAATATGGGAGATTTGTTTGAAATTATTTTTTGTTTTATGTTCTTCTGTAATTCCTAAGTATTGGATATTGGTAATACTACAACCAGTTTCTTCTTTAATTTCTCTGATGAACCCATCTTGGGGGTCTTCATGATTGTCTACACCACCACCTGGCAATTTGTATTCGCCCGTTGCTTGTTTGTGAATGACAGCAATTAAGCCATCACGCACAACAATGCCTCGTGCACCAATTCTAAGAGTTGGATTGTTCATTTTTAATAGCGGCAATCCTAGATCTTTGTCTGTTATAATTGCAATTGTTTCCATTCAAAACTCCTTTTTGTCAATAAATTATTCTTTTTTGTCATCATGTGGAATATTGCCATTAAGACTGCTATTCATGAGTTGATGATAAGCATCCATGGCATTGCCAACGATCTCTGTCCAGTGGCAATATAGTTTTTCATAAGCACCTTTGGAGACGGCTTCATATTGTTGTTGATTGCTAAAGATCTCGATAATACGATCTGCCATAGCATTCACATCCAAAGTTGAGTGATAAGCATTATCGTTGTCAGTTGTGCCTACGGAAGATGGACTTCCACTAATAAGAAGACTTGGTGTACCATAAGCTGCTGCTTCGTATTTTACAAGACCATCGGTATCATAGACTGATGGGAAAAGGAAAAGATCACTTCTAAGGTATATTGCACCTAGTTTGTCACGATCCATAATTTTACCAGTAAACGTGACTTGATCTTCAAGCCCCATTTTCTTGATACGATTCTTTAGTTTTTCTAGATCTAGTCCAGCGCCGACATAGACCATGTGGAATGGAAAATTCTTTTCTTTGAGTTTTTGTAGTACATCGGCGATAAAGAAAATGTTTTTATTTTCGACAATTCTGCCGACAAACAACATCACGTTCTTTTTGTCGGTTAGGTTGTACTCTTCATTAATTTTGTTTTTGAGTTCGTCATGGATTGGCAAATGTTTCATATCTGTGCCATTAGGCATAATACGGGTAACGCCTTTGTATCCATAAGAATGTAAGATATCTACATTGGCATTGTTCATTGTCCATACTTCATTGCATTTTGAAAAAGTATTGGTGATATAAGCAACCAGTGGACGAGTAAAAGGTTCCCATTTTACATATCTTAAAAAATCTTTTTTGAATTGGGTATGGAATGTCCCGATCACAGGGATATGATGGCGCTTTGCGTATTGTACCCCATATTTTCCCATCATAAAAGGTCCATGGATATGGACTAAGTCGATACGAAGTTTTTTAAGTACTTTTTGAAAAGGTCTATCCCATCTTGGCATAGGGATTGGGTACGAATTAAGATGTATCCAATCACAAGACTTGCATAATATGGTCAAATATTCTTTTTCGATATATTGATCTTTCGTGCGTGGTGCGATCATCACTACGTTGTATCGATCCATCATACGAAGTGCATAGTTGGTACTTACGTTGATGACTCCATCAAAAGATGGATAAAATGATTCGCAAAATAAAGCCACTGTAGGCTTGCCGTTGTTGTTGTATTCTTCAATTTTCTTTGAGACGTTGTCCCAATATTGTTTTGCTTTTGTGTTCATAAAACTCCTTAATACCCAGAGGATCTATTTGCATTTTAGGATGTTTCCACATTTATTCTACACTAATTTTGTGTTTTAGGCAAACATTATGATAAAATCTGTGATCAATAAGGTATATTTTGACTTATGTTGGCCATATAATTGGGTATAGAGAGGTGATATATGCGTATTAATTGGAAAAAAATTGGGATCTTTGCTTTTTGTTTAGCCTTACCGCTGGCACTTGGCGGGATTGCTGGCTGGATTGTTAGCAAAGATATGGGGATCTATGATGATCTTAATTTGCCATTCTTTGCTCCACCTAGTTGGTTGTTTGGCGTCGTGTGGCCAATACTATATGTGCTCATGGGGATATCTTTATTCTTGGTCATGAAAGACAATTTTGACTTAAAGAGAAAAGAGTTCATTATTTTTATGGTACAACTGATTGCCAATTGCTTATGGCCAATTGCTTTCTTTACTTGGAAACTATATCTATTTGCAGCAGTATGGCTTGCAGGACTTGTCATTCTTATTGTGTGGATGATTGGCATCTTTTACAAAGATCAAAAATGGGCAGGGTATCTTAATGTTCCGTACTTGCTCTGGTCTATCTTTGCCACCATTCTCAACTTCAGTATTTTCTTTATGAACATGTAAGAAAAAAGACCTATTCACTTAGGTCTTTTTCTTCTTGTGGATTGGTCTCTTCTGCTTCTTTTTTTGAGATATATAAGTCTAACATAGTTGCCAACTTTTTATATTGTTTTTTCTTCTTTTTGTCTATGCGTTCTAAGTCTTCCGCTAAAGGATTGATGACTTTTTCTAGATTGACATATGGTTTTACATGATCATGTTTGTATTGTGGATGTAAAGATAATTCGTGTGTTAGTATATTGCAAGCACAATCTATTAATTCTTCTGCCTCGTAGACATTAACCACATCACTTAAGAAGACGTGGCCAAGATATCTTCTTTTGTTATTTAATTGTTGTTGTGTTGTCTTAAAGTCAAAAATGTAATAGTCTTGCTTTGTCTTTTTAACGTAGGTTGGGTGTTTTTTATAATATGTCTTGACATAATTATATACTATTCGAAGTTGATCACGGTATAGTTGTTGGATAAAGACAAAATCTTGATGTAGATCTTTTAAGTATGCATCAATCCATTTGTCAAACTCTTCTTGTGGATCAAATTGTGTTAAGACATCATTCATAGCTAGGTATTGTTGGCTATTCATAGTCATATGTTGTCGTAGTTCTTTCACAAATCCTAACCAATTACGTCCATTTTTTCTAAAATGGCTATAAGCATCTTTCACAGCACCAAACAAAATAAGATTACCTCTAATATCTTCTGGAAGCATTCCTTGCTTGTACCAATCGTAGACAATACGACAAGTCTTGGTTCTGGCTTCAATTTCTTCAATATCTAAGGAGTAATCGTATTGATCTTCTGTAATGTATTCCCATTGAGAAAGTTGATAACGATTGTTGATGGTTGCTGTCAATTTTTTTCGATCGGTAGAAACATCTTGTGTATATGCATCAAAATGATGAACAGATTCGTGAACAATGCCCCAGATCCATTTTAGATAATAATATTTTGGATTGTCTTCCATATTCATATCATTGGCAAAAAGACAACTTTGAGAAGGAATGGAGATGCATGGATCGAGTGTATCTGTATAAGACTGATACGTCATATTGACTCCACATGATACATCATCTTTTTCCAAATCAAACTCTACGACAGCAGGGACAATTCCCCAACCTTCACATAGTCTATTGTGAATGGCTTGTAGCACATAACGTTTGTTTTTATCTGGGATGAGCGCAAAGTTAGGGGAGGACATAGTATCAATGAGTGGCGCAAGATCATATTTGTCTAGAGGACTAAGTGCTGCAAGGTTGCTTGTTTTTTCTGGTAATTCGTTGAATACTTTATTGATACGAAAATTGATTTTGTCACAAAACATACGATAAGCGATTTCTTTATGTAGTCGATATTTTGTCTCATGATCTTGGCAAGTGTCTCGAAGGGTAATCAATTGTTTGATTGATAGATCTTTGTATTCTGGATAAGATGAGTAATTGATATTTCTTTTTGCATCAATATTTTCGATAAAGCCAGTACGAACATACATCTTTACGAGGGCTCTATATTCTTTATCGGATAGTTCTTCCATATAAGATGGTGGGTAAATGTAACGCATAATATCTCCTTATAGGTAACTATATTGTATCTTAAAAGAGAATATTCGTCAATAGGCAATTTCGACAATTTGCGCAAAAAATTTGATTTTGTATTATAGGACCTATTTTGACCAAAAACACATTAGATAATGCTTTTTGAAAACAATTGACATTTATGGGAAAAGTGAATACAATTGAACTAATGGAGGCGCGTATGGGTAGAATACATTTTTTAGATAGTGCAAAATATCTACTGGAAAGATATGATGTTGTAGTCCATATGGACACCAAGAACAACAAGCAAAAAGTGGTTGTACTCAATCGTGCAACAGATGAAACACTCAAATACACTGATACAAAAACAAAACATCAAATTACAGCCATTGCAAAACAATTGGTTTTTGTCAAATCTTGGTTGAAGGCTTGTGATGCTGTTGTGTCAAAAGAAGGTAAGAAGAATCAGTATGGATATGATGAAACTGTTTGGAGATTGGGCTTTGCTCCCCAAACACGTGCAATATATGATGCATTGTTACAGGTCTTGACTGAGCATCCATCAACTGATATGACCACTGATGAATTGGAGACAGCAGTTGGTGCACTATGTCGAAATGCACATGCAGAGGATATCATTCATTATTTATTAGATAAAAGCAATAAAGAATATGATTGGCAAGCCTATAATGTGATCGAAATCTTATTGTGTGAATCTAAAAGAAAAGATATTCATTTGGTCTATCCAGATAATGAAAGTAAAATGGCAAGATAAAAAGGAAGTTCATCTTCCTTTTTATTATTTTCTTTCTTTTCTTTTTCTGTCGGTAATATTGTCTAGCGCAATCACAAGTGCAACCAAGAATGGAATATCTTGTTCGTCTGCTTCTAAGGTGAAATAATCATTCACTAATGAAAGATCACGGCGAATGGTTCCCATGACTTCACCATTTTTATAGATGGTGCTTGTTAGGCTAAAGAATTTGCCTTCAATTGTGATTTCGTCAGAATAATCTGTGACCATATATTTGCCACGGAGTGACCAATAACTATTCTTTACTGTAGCAATTTTGTTGCCTTCTGCATCATAGATAAAAGCAGCATGGTTGATGAATTTGAACCATTTGTTGCGTACTTTGTATAGAAGATTGCCTTCTTTATCATAGATGAATTTTTTCTTGGTGATACTAAAGATTTTACCTTTTACATTCATCAATGGTTCTTTATTTTCATCAAGAACCTTAGAACTACCTCCAAGAGATATTAATTTGTTGCGAATATATACTTTCATGTTTTTCCCCCCTTTACATTATATATATTTTTTGATCAAGACAACGACAAGTACAACGGTCGCAATGAAAATAGCAATTTTCAACCATTTCAAGATGGTTTGGCGACGTTTGATAGTTTTGTCTACACAGTAGAGATTGGATATTATTTCGGTTGGGAGTGGACTATCTATTTTGATAGCATCACCATTTTGTTTTGTAACAAGAACAGCGACATTGACTTCTCCGCTCTCTTGTCCTGTAAGATCAACTAAGAACTTGCAGTCAAGCACAATATTGGTTTTTTGTCTTGCAGAGTCTAGTATGCCAAAAATACTGATTAGATAAAAGAATAGTTCAATGAGCAACCAGAATGGACTGGCTAGTTGTAGGTGACGATAAATTGCCACTTCTACTTTTTCTTTTTCAGTAGCATATTGAATGTCTAGTGTCCCAAATTTGTTCTTTTTCGTTTTGACTCTGTGTCCGTCTATCATAATAGTAGGGTTAATTCTTCCAGCACCTTTTACATGTAATGTCAACTGTTTCATTTCAATCCTCCTACAACAATTCCAATTAAGACAATCAGCACAATCACACAAAGTGCAATTGATATCCCAATACGACCCCATTGTCGATTGTTCTTATCAAGGAGCAATAGAACCATAGATACTATTGCGCCACCGAGTGAAAGAGCAATCAATACTGGTAGTGCGTGACCCGTAACCTTGGAGATAACTTCCATCATTGATCCACCAAAGGTGAACCAAGATCCAAAGTTAGGGATGGTGAGAAAGACAAGTCCTAAGGTGAATATGACCATCATGAACAACATAATGTAATAGAAGATTGGAATAAAGACGGAGAAGATACATAATGGAAGTAAGCAAGTGGCGACGAGAGAAAGGTTAGAAATAATTGTCCCCAATCGATTAACGGTCATTTGCGCCATAAGACCGGCTGGAATTTTTGGGGTTTTAGAAATATTGTTTTGTTGCATAAATACTCCTTATATATTTTTATAATATGAGTATGTCACACCAGTTGTAGTATTATTAATATGGTAGCACAGATACGTTTATTTATCAAATAAAATAGGTTATTAAAATATTTTTTTCATGTAAAAAATAATATTATTTGTTAATTTATTTGACAATTTTTTTCATCTTGCATATTATATGGTAGTATAAAAGGAAAAGGTAAATTATGTTCAAATTATTTCGTTATTTGAAAGCAAAGGAGTGGGGATTTGTTGTATTTTGTGTATTTTTTGTTGTGGTATAAGTGTGGTTGGATCTAACACTACCAGA
>JAZSRJ010000003.1:0-5458 GCA_045538425.1 Clostridia bacterium | reverse complement strand
CCATTTTTTATATATTTTATCGATATTTTTACTCAACAAAAAAACACTTTTATTCTCCATATTTGAATAAAAGTGTTTTATGATTTTTCTTAATTACAAACTTGAAAGCAAGTTGGTAATGATGTTTTTGTATTCGACATTGGCATTGTTGTTGGTTGCGTCAATACCCTCAAGGTCTGTCTTTGCACTAGCAATCTCATCTAAGATGGCTTGTTTTTCTTCTGCAGTCTTATCACTATTATTGGTGAGTGTTTCGATAGAGTTGAGTGTAATCTCTGTAATCAATTTTGTATTGTCACTACCGACAAGACTGGTATTATACAAACTATCAATTGCATCGTTGATCACATCTGTTTTGCTAGACAAAGTATCTAGATCACTAAGCGCATTATCTAAGTCACTTGCAACAGTAGTTAGGGTATCAATATCATCCAATAATTGTCCAATATTGTCCATATCTTCAATATTGGCTTTGATCCCCTCAATAAGTTCTGCGTTGTTATAATCTGCAAGCAAAGATGCAACAACTTCATCAAAGGTCAAATCAATGATCATCTTGATCACTTCGTCTGTTAGTACTTTACTCTTGCTATTACCTTCCGCATCAGTAATACTATCTACAAAAGTATCAATATCATTTTGCGTAAGTGTATCTTTTTGGAGTAAATCAACAGCATCAGCAATATATCCCATCTCTGTCTCATATTCGCCAGCAACAAGTGTTGCAAGGTTGGTTTTGATAGATGAAACAATATCTTCATATTTTTCATCAAGAGATGTTGCATATTGCTCTACATAATGATTGGTGAGTTTTGGTACTTGATTGCCAAGTAAAGTTGTACTTGCCAAATCATCAAGAAGTGATCCAGCAGTCTTTAAGGTAAGATCACTAAGACCAGTATTAAGGATAGTCTCAATAGCTGTCAAATCTTCTTCATAACTAACAACATCATCTACATTGTCTTTTGCACCTTCAAGTACGGATGTCATTGTTACATCAAAACTATCTGTACCATCAAACTCTGTCTTTAAGTTGTCAATCATTTCGATCATAACAGAATCTACAATTTGATCAAACAATTTACCTTGTTTCATGGTGTCTAGTGTAGCACCAATATGAGTTAGAGTAAATTGACCCGTTGTATCATCATAATAGGTAAAGTCTTGGTTGAGCAAATAATCTAAGATTGTAAGTTCGTTTGCCCATCCATAATTGACACCATCAATCGCATAAGCATTGGCCTTCAATTGTTCTACAATTGTTTTGTCTCCAATCATGATAGAAGAGATATCTTCTGGTAAAGCAACTTGGTCAAGAAGTGCACCAAATAGATCACCAATGTTGTTAGATTTGATCAAAAGTGATCCGTTTTGTAAAGCACTATCAAAAGCAAGACCAATCGTGTTGAATGTCTCAGAATTAAGTTCTAGATGATTGTCATTGTCTTGCATATCTTCTACGATACCCAAAACATTGTTGTAGAACACTTGCAACTTATCCATTTCATATTGCCACAATCCAATTGTTTGGTTGGCATAGGTAGGTGCTACGCTTTCTACCATTGTTAGATTGGTCGTAATACCTGTAAAGGCATCTTCAAAATCTTCACGCATATCGTCATTCATCAGAGACAATACATAGTCTGTACCATGGTCAAAGAGACTGAGCACACTGGTATGATAGATATCACTTTTACACAAGATATCCAACCAACGACCAAGATCTTTGAGTTCTACAGCCTTTAAGGCTTCGGCTGTGTATTTTCCATCCAAATCTTCACTAATTGCATAATAAGCATCAGCAAAGATCTTAAGTTCGCCAGCTAAACTATCTTTTGCTATCACAGCATTAGCAAAATCTTCTACGACAAACACCAAATCACTAGGAATAGATTCTTTGTAATTGGTAAGGATTTTATCTTTGACTGCCACCAAAATATTGTCTTTGGTTGTATCTGTAATAATGGTACTACCCATAAGCATATCTACAGTATCTGCTACTTGATATAAAGAAGTTTTTGCAACATAGTATTCTGTATCTTTACTTGTATCATTCGCAATCATTACAAAACTGTCAATAATTCCTGCAAGTGCTTGTTTTACTTTTGTTATATCAACATTACTTTTTTCAAAATCAGCACTGAGTGCCTCACATCCATATTCTACAAGAGTATTGAATATGATTGGCATCACGCTGGCACTATGTGTAAAGGAAAGCAAACTTTCACTAATCTTTGTCCCAAACTCGCTAGATGCTTTTCCTATTACTGCAAAATAATCTTTGTAATCAGCGGTTTCATCCATTTTGATGATTGGCAACAACATTCTTTCATTGTTCATTGTTTCGACTACACTAAGCAAAGTAAGAATATCATTTTTCAATGTTGTAGAATTGGTCTCTACAATTGCATGCAACGTATCAGACAAAGCTTGATTGAATAGATCATTCCCTAAGTTAGGTTTTGTCAAAATAGTACTACTATCGTCCGCAATACTTTGTAGTAATGGTGGAACAATTTCGTCAATAGAGAATTTTAGTAGATTACTATCAAAAACTTTATTAATCATACGTTTTGCAACTGTAATAATGTTGTCCAATTGTTCTTGTGTAAGATCACTAAAATCATATCCTTCAAGCAATCTAATATCTGCATACAACCCAACCAATTGATCTGCTTCATCTGTTAAGCTGATATTATACCCATCTTGGGTTGTTGTTGTTAGTTGCTTAAATAAAATGTTGGACAATCCATCAATCCCTGTATAGGTTAGGATTTGGCGAGCCATACTATTCTCATAGACTCCAAGATAACGTTGATTGTCTTTTCCAATCATATCTGTAATAACACCATTGCCGTTGTCCATAACATATTTTTGATCAATATCATTAGCAAAACGACTAATACCAACAATTGGAATCATGGTCATACAGCAAGTAAGATATCCAAGACCAAGCCCAGTCACTGCACCAAGCAATTTTCCTTTTTTCTTCTTGGTCTTAACACGTTTGCCATCCACAGTCTTATAGGTATATTTTTTAATAAACACTTTAGACAAAATTGCCCAAATTGGCCAAGTTAACCATTTTAACAACCAATATAATAATGTTGCAAAAATCACTGATCCAATCAAAGATGGCAACATCACAATGAGTGATTCAAATGCATCGCCATAGGACATGAGTTCTTGCACTTGCTCGATGGATTGCAATTGTGTATTGACATAACTCATCACGGTTGTGTGTCCATCAAGACTAAAATGGAAGATAGACAAATCAAAATGCAATGCCCAATCTGTAATATGATAACTTACAAACAACAGAACTACAGCAATGGCAAGCATCCATATTAGTCTAAACAGGCCTTTCTTCCATCCACGTACTAACCCCCACAATACTGGTAATAAAAATATAACACCAATAATGCCGAGTAGCACAAGTTGTATGATACTTAAGATATCCATACCTTATCCCTCCTAAGACCTATCAAAAGTATATGTAATTTTTAATAGGATATTTGATACTTTTATTATATCATACTTTTCTATATTTTGCACCTGTTACAATACATTTGTTATACATTTTTTGTCGCAAAAAAATAGGAGAATGGTTATTTTACTTGGCTTAAGATTGACTCTGTGTTACAATAGGAAGACAAAAAGGAGAAAATAATATGAACATTTGGAGAGATATTAATCCTGAACGTATTCAACCAAACGATTTTATCGCTTGTATCGAAATCGAACAAGGAAGCAAAAACAAATATGAACTAGATAAGGAAACAGGTCTAATCATTTTGGACCGTGTCCTATACACTTCTACACACTACCCAATGAACTATGGATTCATTCCACTAACCTATTGTGGAGATCATGACCCATTGGATGTCTTTGTTCTTTGTAGCCAACCAATTGAAAAATTGAGTTTGGTACGTTGTTATCCAATTGGGATAATTGTCATGACTGATCGTGGTGAGGATGATACAAAACTCATTGCTATCCCATATGGTGACCCACAATACAACACCTACAAAGATATCAATCAATTGCCACAACATATTTTTGACGAATTAATGCATTTTTTAAGAGTGTACAAAGAACTAGAAAACAAACCTGTCAAAATTGGTCAACTTGGTGGTGCTGAAGAGGCTAGACAAGCCATTGCTGATGCATTACAACTCTACAAAGATACTTTTGAAAAATAGGTGATACAATGAGAATTGTCGCACAAAAAGTACACAATGCTACTCTAACAGTAGAAGATCAAGTTGTGAGTCATATTGATCAAGGATTGCTTTTAATGGTGGGCGTCCTAAGAGAGGACACCATGGAAGATGTCCGTTATATTGCGAAAAAAATTGCCAATATGCGTATGTGGAAAGGTGATACTGACAAACTGGATTATTCTTTGTTGGACATAAAAGGTCAAGCAATGGTAGTGAGCAACTTTACGCTAGGTGCTCATATCAAAAGTGGTACACGACCAGATTTTGGATACAATGCAGACAAAGAAAAGGCAGATACATTGTATCTAGCACTGGCAAAAGAATTAGAAAATCTTGGAGTTGCAAAAGTGGTAACTGGAAAATTTGCACATCATATGCATATTGATACCACCCTTGACGGTCCTTTCACGATCGTTCTAGATCATGGTATGACTGCTCCAACAAAATAATGTGATTTTCTTTACATAACCATTCAATTTTGGTATACTCTAAATATAGAAAGAAAAGGTAGGTAATACTTATGGCAAAACAATTAAGTCCAATCGAAATGCTTTTTGATAAAGACAACAATGACAATATCGTCTTATTCGACGAACAAGGCAACAAATCTGAATTCCAACAAATTGCACTTCTTCCATACAACGAACAAGTGTATGCTATCCTTCGTCCACTTGATGAAGATCTAGAAGAAGATGAAGCAAAAGCATACCTAATCGAACAAGTTGAAGATGATTTCACAATGACTGAAGTCATTGATGACAAAGTTTTGGATGCACTATTTGAAGTATATGTAAAACTTGCAGAACAACAAGGCGAATAAAAAAGAACACTCCTAAGATTTAGGAGTGTTTTTTATTTTATTTTTTAGATGTTTTGGTGTCCACCACTTCTTTCATACTAGATAATAGTCCTGTTACATTGGCAAGTTCGGTTGGAACAACAATTTTTGTTGCGTCCCCTTTACTAAGTTCTTTAAGAGCTTCAAAACCTTCTAGTGTAACAAAAGCGCTATTTGGATTAGATTCATTGATCAATTTGATAGCTTGAGCTCTACCTTCAGCTTCTGCAATCAATCTTGCTTTTTCCGCTTCCGCTTTCAAAATAACAGCGGCCTTGTCTGCTTCTGCTCTCAAGATTTTGGATTCTCTTTCCCCTTCTGCCACAAGAACAGATGCTTTCTTTTCCCCTTCTGCTTGAAGGATTTTTTCTCTTCTTTCTCTTTCTGCACGCATTTG
>JAZSRJ010000067.1:0-26569 GCA_045538425.1 Clostridia bacterium | reverse complement strand
CATACACTTTACCTTTAAAAGGCTCTATCATATTTACAAGTAATTCTACAATACATCTTGGGGTGTAGAATTCGCCACCTTTTTGTCCTAAACTCTTGAAGAATTCTCCAAGAAAGTATTCATAAACTCTACCAAATAAATCGCCTTCATAATTCTTAGTGTCTAGTTTGTTAGTAAATAAATCTACAAGTTCACCAAGTAAAGATTTATCTATTTCTAGTTTTGAATATGTTTTAGGTAAGATATTCTTTAAGGTTGGGTTTTCTTTTTCAATTTCAACAAATGCATCATCTAAGATTTTGCCAATCTCTGGAGATTTTGTGAAGCTTGTGATATAACTCCATCTTGCTTTTTCTGGAATCCAAAATACCAAATCTTCTTCGTAAGCATCTCTATCATTTTCAAAACCTTCACCATCCGCAATAAGTTTATCTCTTCTTACTTCAAATCTATCTGATAAATATTTTAAGAAAACAAGACCTAATACAACATTCATGTAATCATAAGGTGAAACACCACCTCTTAACTTGTTGGCAGATGCCCAAAGTACACTTTCTAAACTTTCTTGTTTTGCTTCTTTTTCTTTCTTTTCTCTTGCCATTATTTCCTCCTTTAATAACACATAGTCAAAAACTATGAGAACATATATTATAAAAAATTTTTACTGCTAAATTCCTAATCTAGTTCTTAATTCAAATGAAAGAACTTCGCCGTTATACATAAAAACATCAGTTCCTGCGATGGCTCTATTTTTACTACCTCTACGGATATTTAATTCTCCTGCAAGACCGCTAAGTGAATATTCTTTTCCTTCAAATTCAACCTTTTTATCAGATATAACCTTACATTTTATAGTAGGATCTTTAGTGTATACAAGTTCAGCACCAACGGGGATTCCGTATTCTGCAAATGTTAAAGATTTCCTCTTCCTTTCATAGTGCCTTTTAATCTCACCAGCTTCTTTTGCCTGTTTTTCTTCATCTATGCTTGGAGCTATTCTTTTTAATCTATCTTGTAGTCCATTTATTGAAGCAATATCTTCAAGGATTTTGTAGGCATCTTCTGCACTCATGGCGTAAAACTCTCTAACATGTTTTTTACCATTATTATTTTCAATTGCTCGAAGTCCTGGATTTAATCTATCAATAATAGAATGAACTTTTTTATCTGTCAATCTGTCACTTACTTCATATGTAGCATAAATTCTAAAAGAAAAAGGCACGCACTCACTACTATTGAGTTGAGTTAATCTTTTATTAACATCATCTGCATAACCAATCTTTACATATTCTGGGAATGATGGATTGGTTAAGATATAAATTACACCTGCTTTTTCCATGGTAAAATCTCCTATATAAAAGAAGTATAACATAAATTTGTAAATTTTGTATGGTTTTATCAAATAATTTCAAAAATATTGATGTTTTTGGTGTTAATGAGAAGAACTGAACTAGTAACTGTCGCTTAGGAGGCGGTTGCTATATCCATATATTTAAATAATTGTGAAAAGACTTGCAAAAGAATTTAAAGTACGGTAAAAGACAAACACCTATAAGGAGGTGTTTATGAAAAAGATTGTTGAACTTGTGGATTTAAGTTTTATGAATTCACATGAATACTTTGAGAACTCGGTTGATATTCAACACATAAAAGAAGATTTGGTTTCAACTTTTACACCAAGTCAAAAGGCTATGTTTGAGAACTTAATAGAGCATATCTATAAACTCCACAAACTTGATATTGAGGAACATATCGTGCATACCTACAAAGTTTGCAAAGATGCGTTTAAGTTAAGGTAATTATGAAAACTAGGTTTATATGTAATGTTTCTAATGCTAGGTTGCTTAGAAATAGGATTGATAAAGGCGAAGGGTTTGAAGCTGAATATTTGGTTGAGCGGGTTGTTTATCTTTCAAGGCGAGAGTTTATACCTTTTCGTGAAAGGTTATTAGAAGATGAGCCCAATATTGCTAAGTATCAAGAGGACATGTTTATTGATGAAAATGGAATATTTCATGTTCTTATGTATTGCTGTATTCAATGTGATGTAATGATCTTGGTTTATAGCGATGGAGAAAATTACCCAAAGTATTGCTCTATAAAATCTAATGGAGGTGTGAAAGTTGAACCACGTTTTACAACTAGTCAGAGATATTCTAGAAAGTGAGAAAATGACTGCTGAAATGCAATTACAATTAAACAAGATTTGTGAACTTGAAGATGCTTTTGTTAACGGGTTTTCAAAAGACA
This sequence comes from Clostridia bacterium, assembly GCA_045538425.1. Taxonomy (GTDB): domain Bacteria; phylum Bacillota; class Clostridia; order Christensenellales; family UBA1242; genus CALVJJ01. Next base: position 24,319 of record JAZSRJ010000067.1, on the reverse strand, counting down.
AATGGAAAGAATACTTTAATTTAGACATAGAAAAAGGTCAACTTCATAACCTTGAAATTGACCATGTGATTGAGATTACCTACAAAGTTTGTAAGAAAATATTTAGCGATAATTTTGATTGAACATCAAGTGATCTATTTTAATATTCTTACAACGCGAAAGGTTTCACATACAATTAATGTTTCTTCAGAAAAAGATTGACCTTTTTCAGTAAGTTCTTCTATAAAAAACTTTTTATGTATTTTACGCCAATAACGCAAAGTTTTAGTACCTTCACCTTCGTTCCGTGCATGCTGCTTGGTTACCTTGTTAAAAGGAACTATTTCAATATTAGTTGTTAGTATTAATAACTGCTTATTTTTATCCCAATTTGTTAGAATACTATAAGTGTTATTTATTAGTTTTTCAATTGTATTATACAAATAAGACGTTGCGATCTTTTTACCACTTAAAACGAGTTTGAAAAGTTTATTAGCTTGCCTTTTATTTTTACCTAAATGCCAAACTTCAATATTTTTCAAATCAATGACGACTAGGTTTGAGAGGTTTTCATACTTTGAATATACTTTTTTATGTCTTTCATATTCGGTGTTAAACTTTAATTGAGAAGCTTCATTGTTTGGTTGTTGTTCGTATTTTATAGAAAATTTATTCATCTTTTTATCAATTTCTACTATTACTTTGTAAATTTTTTGTGCAACATTAATGTATTTCTCAATAGTTTGATATGTATCAATGATTTTTTCAATCTGTTCATTTGTATTTTCTTTTATAAGCTCAAGAGTAAAATCTACAATCTTATCCTTAATAGCATTGCTTAAACTGTCTAAAGCTTTATCCCATATAATGGAGTTTGATTTTTTTAGTTGCTGTTTTATATTTATCTTAGGTTGTGTTTTTGGCTTACTCTTGCGTGCTGTGGAAGGCATTCGAGTTTGTGGTAAAGATTGTTTATGTTGTGTTCTAGACGCATAGTTGGTATTGTTAGAGAACGATCTAGGTTTTATAGATGAATCTATATGTTGATTTAATTTAGGCTTTTTTGATTGCTTTAATTTTCTTTCGTTCTTTGCTTTTTCTTGATAATATATTTTACTTCTTTGTTTTGGCGTTTTGCCTTTAAATGCTTTTTTGTATGCATCTCTGTCAGTTCCTGGGAATGGCATGTTTTTACTCCTATAGAAATATTATAACATAAGAACATCTTATTTGTATCAAAAAAACAAGAAAAACATCAAATTGCACCCAAACTGCAAAAATGCTCAAAAGTGCACCAAATCGTCACCGCGATTTTGGGTGGATTTGATTAAAAGTTAGAAAAGATAGTCAATATGGTTGAGATTTTGGACGAAATTGACTATAATTTTAATGATAATTGATAAAATGTGTGATTGAAAAGTTATTTTAATGATTTTCTATTGCTCCTAAGTCCTAGATCTGGTTTCGACTACCGGAGGGAACACCAAGTGAAAATTTTATTCATTAAAAAAGGATGGTTTTTAGCCATCCTTTTATTTTTCAAAAAACAAAAAACCTACTAGGATGCTCCTAATAGGTTTGATATATAGCAATCGTATAAACTTAGTATTAGTTAGCTTCAATAATTGACCAGTGAAATTCTTTGTCAGGAAGACCAATGTAATTATAATTATTTTCATCAATATCATATTTGATTTTTGTAACATAATTACCAACATCGGTTGCACTCCAAACCGAACCAGCACTATAATCTTTTTCAAAATTGAAAATGCCTTCTAATGTAGAAAAAATCGGAAAAAAGTCAACTGAGATTTCTTCATCGGTATAATCAAAAATACTTTGCGAACCGGTTGGGTCTTTTTCATTACGATTCCAGAAAGAGCCATATTCTGAAAAATCAAGTGTCTTTTTATTGACTATAATAGTGTATGTTTCACCTTCACAAGCTTCTGTCTTGTATATGCCATTATTGAAAGCATCACAATACAATTTGAAAGTATAAGTTCCGGCAGGAATATATGAACTTACCCATGTTGATTGGTCAGGTATGTTGGTGGCAATTTTATATCCAGCAGGATTTTGTTCGGTTGCTTGTTGTAATGTTCTTGTATCTCCATTTTCTGTTGTGGCAACAACTTTAAATAAATCATCTGACCATGAATCATCGCCATAGGTTATAGTATAAGTATTTGTTTGTTCATTAATTTCCCAAGCATCACTAAATGTAATATCATCACGCATTGAAAAATCAATGGTAACGGATACAGCATTTTCTGGTGATGGTTCGTCTGGGTCTTTACCACAGGCAGTTAACATAATTCCACAAGGGATTATTAAACATAATGCAAATATAAAACTTAATAATTTCTTTTTCATAAAACCTCCTAAATTCTACATATATACTATATGATATATTCAGTATAGCACAAACATTTTAAAAATGTTTCGTTTTTTCACAATTTTTAAAAAAATCTCATTGCCTCTTTTTTTGAGATAAATGAAAAATATCATACGTAAATTTATAAATTTTAGGTAAAAACAAATAAAATTAAGCAAGTTAAAGATTCGTAGGAACTTCGTAGGAAAAATTTATAAAACATTGTGGTGCCCCTACTTGGGATTACAAAAAGAGCCGGCCAAAACCCTGATAAATTCAAGAGTTTAGTCGGTTCGTTTCTTTTTAGTATGTGAACACTCTTCTGCGATTGCTCTATCCAGCTGAGCTACGGCTGCGTGATTTATTTTTTTGGTTTTGGCGCACTTTGGTGCAAATCGAGGTTGAGTGTGTTTTGTGTTGTGTAGGTGATTGTAAGATGGTGCGAGACAAGAGAAGAATAAATGGACGAAGTTGTTTTTCTACTATAGTAGTATACCATATAATTTAGAAAATGGCAAAAAAATAGTAGGAGTCTACCAAAGTGTTTTGGGGGATTTGTCTGGTCATAGTAGGGTATGATTAGAAAATATTGCAATTTTATGGAAAGCATGCTATACTTCAAGTAGGAGAACAACATGGAAAAATATTATTCAAAAGATGGGTTGCCTATTCAACTTGCTGACGTAAGAGTGAGATATGGAAAAGAACAACAAGTGCAAGACGCATGGAAAGATATTGTTAGAGAAAAGGATGAAACAAAACGCAACCAAATGGTGGATAAATTGATTGCGGTGCTCGTGGAAAATGCACAAGAAAATGGGTTTATTGGACCTAAAGAGGTGGTAGAAACAGGCCGTGGAAATGGGTTTTATCTAGATGATTACCAATTATATTATATGTTTTTTCATCATCTAAAAACATTGGTGGAAGCCAATGTGGACAACAAAATGGTGGATGGTGCGCTTATTCATCATGCTATCAAAACAACTTGTGTAGAGTACAATGGTGGGGTAGGAAGCGATAAGGCGTTGCGCAGTCAATTGACAGCGTTTGTTATGAATGATCAAGATGAGTATATTCTTCCATCCATTAAGGAGCAAAAAGGAAAAAATACATTTCATTGTACAGAATATGCAGCGATTACACACAACTTATGGTTGATGACGGGGAAAACATCTTATTTTTGTTTTTCTCTCAACAGTCATTTCGAAACTGTGGGGGAGCAGTACCAACATGATAGCCACAATTTTACTATTGTGGAATACGATGGAAAGTTTCGATTGTATGATCTTGCATTACGCAATTTTTGTATGTTGGAGAAAGATTGTATAGAGGATTTGGTGTCTGGGAAAGGATTACAAGTAATGAGTGTTACAACACCTGGGATCTATGCTCCCAACCAATTAGAAAAGACAACAGAAGATGTTTCTGCATGCAAACGTTAAAAAGGAGAAACCCCAATGAAGGAAAGATTGGATGAGATATTGTTATCTAAAGAGGTAGTAAAAGATTTTTATAAGTCGTATGATCAAGAAGGGTTTCATTCTTGGTTGTTGGAGATTTTGCCAGAGGTGGAAGAGTGCAAAAACCTCAAGCAAGACAATCCATGGCATATTTATCATTGTCTAGATCATATTTTGCATTCAGTTGAGGCGATCAATAGACAAAGTGTGCAATTAGATCAGGAAACACGAAGAATGCTTGCTTATACTATGTTTTTGCATGATATTGGCAAACCACAATGTTACTTGCGAAGATATTCTAAGTTGTATAAAAGAGAAGTAGATAGTTTTTTCAATCACAATGTTGCTGGGGTTAAAATTGCCGACAGAGTACTTTCTTCTTTTGGATTTGGGCGAGAAGAAAAAGAACAGATCAAAAAATTAATTGATATGCACGATATCTTTATGTTTGTGACACTAACCAATGACGGCAATGCGCATCATAGAGTGCTTGATGAAGAATATCTAAAACAACAAATAGATCAGTTGGATCAAGTAGGAGATGGAAAAGTTTTGATGCAATATTTGTTATTGGTGGGACGTGCAGATAATTTAGCACAAAATCCAGCAATGACCAAACCATCTTTAGAAAAAATCGATGTGATGGCAGCCATGTTGGACAATCTTTGTCTAGATAATGATGTAAAAAATGAGGAGATATATTATGCAAGAAATTAAAGTGGATACGTTATATGATTTTATAAAAGAAATTGTGAAGATAAAAGATGCTCTAATAAATAATAAAACTAATAAAAATGAAATTATGCTATTTAGAGGACATGAGGATAAAAATTATGAGATTTTACCTTCTTTAGCTAGAAATAGAAAAAGTGCTACAGATATCACAATATTTAATGAAGAACGTAATTTAATAGAAATGGCACAATATATTCTGCCGGATATGTTACAGAATAATATGTCACCCCTTGAAAAACTAGCATTATTGCAACACTATGGAATACCTACAAGATTGCTGGATATTACAGAAAATGCTTTTGTAGCATTATATTTTGCATGTATTAAGGAAGATCAAGATGGAGAAGTAATAATTTTTGTGCATAATGAATTGGATGTGGCAAGTTATCCTATTATTCAAGCAGTTGCAGACTCTTATCGATTAATTGGAGGATCAAGTTTACGTCCTTTAGAATTATTTTATGATAGTGCTTTGAATCAACCATACTTTTTGGAACACTTAAATTCGTGTAAAATCTGTGATAAAACAGATGAAGATAAAAGCTGTTGGGTGGAAGAATGTTGGAAGAATCCTCAAATTGTATACGCTCCAATTCGTACGCTAAGACAACAAGTGCAAGGGGGGAGATATATATTATTTCCTAATAAAATTATAAAAGAAGGTGAAAAGAAATATTTTGTTTCTCTTATTGAAAAATTGGAAAAAGATTCACCTATGATTAAAGGGCGGATAATAATTCCTAAAGAAAACAAAAAAGAGATTTTGAACCAACTAAGTTTATGTGGCATTACTGAAGCTGCTTTGTTTTGTGATAATACAGATATTAAATGTAGAGGAATAGTTAATAAATTTAAGAATAAAATACATTAATAAAAAATATTTAATTTAATGTATGTGGATTATGACTAATTTACAAAAGAATATTGTTATTTTAGTATGGATCAACAAATGAAAGCGGTGGGTAAATGATTTGATTATTTTTAATAATAATTATAACAATATGTCTAATTGCTATACGCAAATTTTAAGAAAGTTGGAGATTAAATACACCAATCGGTGTATTTTTTTTGTATCAATTGATTAGGAAATTGGGGGGATTGTGTTATAATGAGGGTGGATAAGGAAAAAATATGGGAGGGAGTATGAAAACAAAATGGACAAAGTGGGCATCTATGGCCTCTATATTCTTTGCTCTATACACAATCGTGATGAGTTTTATTGGGATCTATAAGTTGTTGGGTGCGGTACGACAACAACAATTTGGGATAGGGGATGCGTATCTGTTTACGTTGATCATGATCGCTTTGATTGTATTATCTTTTTGGTCTATTCTTATGGCAATGATTGTGATGGTGAGGGCAGATAGAAAACCGGCTGTGTTGTATAGCAAAAAGACCAATCTCAATATGCAAGCATGGACATGGGGTATTTTGATGATACTCAATATAGTCATCCTATGTAAAGTGCGAACATCTGTTGTCTTTTTTGAAATTGGTTTATATTTGTTGTTGTATTTTGTTTTGCTTTGCTGTGTAGGGGTAGATCGTATCTATAACACAAAAGTTTTGAACAAAGCAGCACGAAACAAATAATTGGTTAGGGGGGAAATTTTATGAAAACAAAGGGAATCAAAACGGCAAGCATTGTATCTATTATATTTGGATTGATAGCGACAGGAGTCTATGGATTTGGAACATTCATATTCTATATAACCATGGGAGTTGGTGAAGCATTAGGAGGTTCGGCAATCTGGGAGATTAGAATGATTGTAGGGCTTGCACTACTGATGACAATATTGTCTTTGCTGGTCACCATTTTGTCTATTGTGATACTGGTTAAGAGAAGTCGCAATGAAGAAAAATTGTTGACAAGTGGAAAATGGTTGATCACCATGCTGGCGCTTTTGGGCGTGACCGTGATGACGTCAGTTGGTTTGGGCATTATGACAGCAAGTCCTATGGTTTGGATTGGTACTTGTCTAGAAGTGTTGATCAATTTGATTTGTTTCCTTCTTATATTGATCAATTGGATTAGATATAACAGGAGTGGCAATCACCAATTGCAAAACTAAGACGAAAAGGGGAACAATCCCCTTTTTTTGTTTGATTAAGCTGTTGCTCTTTGGTATAATGAAAATATAACGAATGAAAAGATAAAATAGAGGGATGTAAAATGGAAGGACAAAAGACACAAAAAATACACACAGGATATGTCTGGCTAATATGTTTGCTAACAGCATTTGTCATCCTATTAGTGTGTTCCGCCAATTCTTTTTTATATGCATTCAATGACAACCAAGATGTCAATTGGTACATAACAATGGGGAATGGAATACTGGAAGGTAAAGTACCTTATAGAGATCTTTTTGAACAAAAAGGACCAATTGTTTATTATATATTTGCCATTCTATGTAGTTTTGGCAATGTGTACCACAATGTCTTTTTGCTAGAAGTTTTGTGCATGACCATTTTCTTGTATTTTACATATAAGATTTTGAGTAAGTATTTTTCACTAAAAACTACCTTGTTTTCTATTGTACTTGTTTGTTTTCTAACCTGTACCAGCATCTTCTTCGTTGTTGGGGGTGGTGCAGTAGAAGAATATTGTTTGCCAATATTTGCGTATATGCTGTATACCTTCTTAGAATATTTAGATGGTCAATATTTCCGTGTTGGTAGAGCGATTATTTGGGGTATCTGTATTGGTGCGTTGATTTTAATAAAATTCACCATGATTGTCTTGCCGGGTATTATTCTTATATTGCTTTTGATCAAATGCATCAAAGAAAAACGTTGGAAGTTTTTTATTGAGATGCTTTGGGTAGCGCTAGGAATGGTTGTGAGTATTGTTCCGTTTGTGATTTATTTTGCAAAATGTAATGCGCTCAAAGATTTTTTGATGGTCTATTTTTATGACAATATTTTCTTGTATGGTCCAAAAGGACATTTCCTGTTGCCATATTTTTATGTCTTTGTAGGTGGGATTGCTTGTGCCTTCTTTATGATTTGGGGTGTGGTAGCAGCTCGACACAACAAATGGTATATGTCGCTATTCTTAAGTCATCTAGTTGTGATGCTGTTTACGGGTAATTTTTCGTATTATTTCTTACCACTCACCATGTATTGTATTGTTGGATGTGGATATTTTATTGAATGGATTTTGACAAAATGGCCAGTGCTTGCGAAAAAGGCTGTATTGATTAGTGCAACGGTTATTTTGGTTGCTTTGACCCTGTTCGTTGGCAATCCAACGATAGAAATGTTCAATAAAAAAGAAGATTATATGCAATTTGCAATTGCAAAAGATATCCAACAATTGGATTATGAAGATCCAAGTATGTTCTGTTACAAACTTTGGGATTTTGGGTTTTATAACGTAGCGGGGATTGTTCCTGATGTAAAACACTTTGCGCAAAATGTCTATAATGAAGAAGATTTTCCTGCGATGTATGAGGCATTCCGTTCGTATATAACAGAGCAACAAGTAGATATTTTGATTGTAGACAAAGAGGCTTATGACGAAGAGAGTTGGATTGGAGAGTATTATACGTATTATAAGACATATAGTTATCGATATTACAAAGACAATACAAAATCTTATACGTTGAGTGTTGTCATGATGTTAAAAAAATAAGGCGCAAGCCTTATTTTTTTATGTCTTTATCTGTGTCATCATCAAGATGGTGTCTTAATTGGTGTTGGTAATGGTTCAGTAAGCAAAGCAATACCAACTCTGCGATATCCAGCAAAATAACAATTGCCGATAAAATGATGCGGCTAGTGTCAGGTAGTTTTAGCAGTGCACTGAATAGGTTGAGTATAGCAAGTGGTACTAATGCGATATAAAATATAATATTGACTATGGATATCTTTTTCCCTAGTTTTGTGAGTTGTTGACTATTATCTTGTTTCATGTCGTTCCTTTTTTGTTGTTTTGATATTACTCTTATAGTGTACCAAATGTATCAATGTTGCGTCAAGCATCCATTTTGAGATACTGTTGTTTTGACAACGACGAATTGAAAAAAGACAATAGGATAGATAACCATACGTTCTAGAATGGGAAGCAAGGGTTGTTGCAAAGGTGTCAAGGTAAGCACCATTGCTAAAAAGCTAAATAGACATAGAATTCGAATGATTTTTGGGGAAAACATGGTGGAATAGATACTTGTCCAAAGAAGCGTCATTGTACCGCTTACAAAGGTGATAACAGTGGCAATCATATGGAGTAGGTGTGAACCTTCACAATGAAAAAGCCCCACCATAATGGTACCTAGTCCAACAATGATGGATAGAATGGTGGCCATTTGTTTGCCTTTTAATATATGAGGACGGACTAAGTAATAATATCCAATGCTGAATATTGGTCCATTCACAAAAAAGGCACTTTGCATTAACAAATAACTCTTAGAAAATTGGTTGATAGAATAAGGTACGCTTAGTTCGCTAATGGTGTGTGTGTAATAACTAGCGAATTGATCGCTAGTCAGCCCAATGGTGATGAGTTCGGCTACAAGATAATAGACAGCGCCAAATAACAAAATACTAGCCCAAATATATTTAGATCGTGTTGACATAGGGTAAGTATAGCCAATTTTGATATAAAAAAACCCTACTTGTGTAGGGTTGTTGTTATTTGTGTTCTTTTCCGTATAGTAAAAGCGCGATTGTATTGGCAATTGCAATGAGATAATTAAGGTCAGCGCTTTGCCAAATACGACCATTTTTAGTTGTGTCTACACGCAAATATCCATAATGTTTTCCAAATACATCAATAGCACAAAGACAGGTAGAAGAAATTTTTTGTCCTTTGAGTGTTGTGTATAGATCTGGATGGCATTTTTTGAATGTATCAATATCGTTGGTATACAATATTTTATCCTTGACTGCATTTTTCACAATGGTAATTGGAAGGGAGTCGATCATTTCTTTTTGTGCAAGTGGATGGAAAGTAGAATATTCTAACTTATCATCTTTTTGGATACAGATGTGATCAAGCATAAGGTAGTCACAGACAAAATGGAAAAGCGTTTGGATATTTTCTTCAATATTGCAAGACGCTGTCAACAATTCAAAACATTTTTGATGTACATCAATGGTGGTTAGGATGGATTGTTTTGTATAAGGTAAGTTTTTATGTTTTTCATTAAGATAGATAATAAAACAATTACGTCCTTTTGTCTTACCACGATACAAAGCACGATCGGCTTTTTCAATCAGCTTATCTAAGTTTTTAGCATCTAGTGGATATCTAGATAGTCCAGTTGTGAGGGTAGCACGAAGATCTTTTGCTTCTTCAAAAATCAATCCTTTCATAGTTGAGTTGAGGTTGTGAAAAATATTCCAAACATCACTATATTCTGTGATCTTGTTAAGAATGATTAAAAACTCGTCACCACCAAATCTGCCAACAACACCTTGTTGTCCAATGGTATCCATCAAATGTTTTGCGACCGTAATAAGAATGTTGTCTCCTACGAGGTGACCATACTTATCGTTAACATACTTAAAGTTATCGATATCTACCATGCAAAAAGTAAAATCTGTTTTGGTGTCGATCAAGTGCTGCGCATACCCAAAAAGAGTTTCACGCGTCAATACTTGAGTTAATGGATCTAACGCGTGTTGCAAATCGATATTTTTGAAATAGTCTATTTCTTGGATATGTTGTTTCATAGGCCTATACCTGTTATAAAAAAAAATATACTTCATTTTACCTTATTTTGAAGATAATGTCAATGATTGAAAAAGGGTATTTGGATAAAAAATAAGATAGATGGGCTCTATCTTAATATTTTTTCATGTGTTGAATGAGTTTATTCAATTTTTGATCTAGTTTTTGAGAGACAACATCTTCACCAATCCAGCCTATAATCTGCTCTAAGCACATTACGACATCGGCTACTTCTTCAACAAGATTGTCCTCAATCTCTGGTCTATCAATATATTCACCATATAGTGTTTTTCTTTTTACTTTGTTGATGGCAATTGTGAGTTCTGCCATTTCTTCAATGCATTGGTCATATTGTGCAATCTTACCCCATTTTTTCTCGCATTCGGCATAGATTGCTAGTCTTTGTTGTTTGTCCATACTATTCCTATTGTTCTGTTGTTTCGGTGGTATTTGGTTGGTTGTCTTCACTTTTTGTTTCGCTTACGCTCTTTTCTTCAGTTTTGGATAAAGCGACTTCTTTTTCCATGGTTTCACTTGCAATTTCGTGATTGACTTGATCCACAATAGCTTGGGCTTTTTTGCGTCTTGTTCTCCATTTTTTAATCCATTCGTATAGATATCCGCCACCAACACATACGACATATAGTGCGATTAGCAGCAGCCCTTGTTCCCATTCATCCATTGTGCACCTCTCTTTATCATCCAATAATATTCTATTATTAGTATATAAAAAAAGATGACAAAGTGCAATAAGTTTCATGGTGTTTTGCCGAAATTTTGGCAAAAGTAACAAAAAACGAGAAAATGAGATATTTTATTTGTCAAGCAAAATACTTTTTGGTATAATACGTGATGAACACAACTGACAACATTGTTGCCAAGTAAGAGGAGATTTTTTTATGTCACAATTTGTACTTTCAACAGATACAACAGTTGATGCTTTTAAGAGTGAATTAAGAGACAATCATATAGAATATATTCCTATGTGCTTTATTAGTGATGGGGAAGTTCATTATGATGAATTTGATAGTGAAAAAGATTATTTAGATTTTTATGCGTCCATTAAAGCGGGAAAGATGTATTCTACGACCGGACTCAATCATGTAGAAGTGGAAGAGTATTTTACAGCATTACTTGAAAAATACAATCAAGACATTGTACATCTATGTTTGTCAAGTGGATTAAGTCTTACCTATGGACTTGTGAAAGATGTTGTCAACGAAATGAATCAAAAGAATGAGCATAAGATTTATGTGGTAGATTCTCTTTCAGCAACGATTGCTTCAAAATATCTACTTCATCATTTGCAACAATATCGTGACCAAGGATTGTCTGCTATTGAGGCTTATAGCAAAATTAATTATTTGTTAGAGTATTTGGAAGTCAATTTCTTTGTAAGTGATATGGATTGTTTGCGTCGTGGTGGACGTGTGAGCGGTGCTGCTGCAATGATTGGAAAGATGTTATCTATTCGACCATTGATCTATATTGATAAAGAAGGTCATTTGTCTGTCGTGGGCAAAACAATGGGAGATAAAAAAGCATTAAAACATTTGGTTGATAAGTTTGTTGCTGGATACGATAAAGAGATGCATCCACCAGTCTTTATCGCTTATACTGATAATAAGGCAATGGCAGAAGAATTGGAAGCAACTATTAAAAATATAGATCCAACCATTGAAGTGATGAAAGGTATGATTGGACCAGTGATCGGGTCTCATACTGGTACTGGTGCACTTGGAATAGGATATTTTTCAACACATGAAAGACAATAAAAAAGAGCAAGTAGTTTGCTCTTTTTTTATTTTGTAAGATCTAAGTTTTGTAAAAATGCTTTCATAGCATCCTTATATTCTGGGTGTTGTAAACTAGCAAGTACGTTGGATTGAATAAATCCTAATTTTGATCCTAAGTCTAGACGCAAGCCGTCGATTGTTAGACCATATAAGTCTTGTTGTTGGGCTAGCAATTGGTAAGCCTCGGTGATATATTGTTCCTTGTCGGTCGTGCCTAGGCGTTGTTCCATATAAGCAAATATATTGGATTGCAGAATAGCTGGTCCAATATAACTGAGATTGCTAGGAGCTTCTTCTCTTTTTGGTTTTTCAACCATGTATTCTATACCAAAATATGGATGATTGGAAGTTGGTTTTACAATACCATATTTGTGTACTTGGCTATCATCTACTGCCTGAATGGCAAGTATATTGTGTGCTTCGGTATTGTAGGCGTTCAAAAGTTGTTTTGCTACATTGTTGTTTGGGGCAAGTAGATACTCGTCACCAAAGAATAAAAAGAATGGTTGGTTGTCTACAAACTTTTTCGCGATATATACTGCATCCATTGTGCCTTTTGGTTTTTCTTGTGTAATATAGGTGATTGGCAAAATGTTTTCCAATTCCTTAACCATATTGGCTTCTGTTATTTTATTTTTAGCGACAAGCTCGTTGATGAGATTGTTGTCAGCCCCAAAATAATCTTTAATGCATTGTTTTCGGTCAGAAACAATCAGTGCTGCTTCTTCAACACCAACAGACTTTAGATCTTCCAAAATGTGTTGTATAATTGGTTTGTCAAGCAATGGAAACATTTCTTTTGGAATGGATTTTGTAATTGGTAGCATACGTGTGGCCAATCCTCCACAGAGTATGACGGCTTTTTTAACTGACATAATATTCTCCTTATCCTTATCTTCTATTGTTATTATAGGTTTTTGTTGTAGCAAAGTCAAGGCGACAAGACGATAGAAAATAAAAGTCGTGATGGTGTATCAAAATAGTTCATTTTTGTCTACTATTTGACATATGGACTTTTTTAGAGTACAATGACAATAGAGCAAATAAAAAGAGGCGATATGGCAAAAAAGAAAAAGTGGAGAATGGGTAACGAAGCCAAATGGCTCAAGATCATCATGATCTTACTTTTTTGCGCTATTTTCTTATATTCTTGTGTTGCGACGACCTTAAAAGCAGGAGAATCAATTGGTTCGTTTGCAGATGCTATTGAGAATATTGGAAAATTGGATCAAGAGGATCTAGAAGTTCCTTGTACAAAATATTTGGATATGTATATAGAAAAACAAGCAGAATATCCTCATTTGTTCAATACCATAGGTGAAGTGGTAAGTCCTCTACCTTATATTGGGGACAAGATGTGGTCGTACAATGATTTTGGTGCGCTCATTGGACGTATCATGGGAGTGGTATCTGAAAGTGAAGCCTCTCTAAAAGAATTTTATGTAAAAGACCATATAATCCATACAGTGCAAGAGATCAATCTAGTAGTGGCGCTAGAGACTGAAGAAGAAAAAGAGGTTATGGAGTTGCTTGGAGTGGAGAAAGTTTATTTGTTTGCAGAGACAGAGTATTCTATGTTAGACGAAACAATGATACTTGGAGCAACCAATGTCTATTTTTCAGGTGTAGAAAAAGATAGTCCTGAGATGCAGTTGGTAGAGACTGTATTAGGAGAAGGGGTTACTGTTTTGCAACAACTTGCCGGGCAATATTTATCTATGGCGTTAGATCGGGTACAGATTCATAATGTGATTGTGTTTGGGGAGAATGGAGTAACCTTTACTGCAAAGGAGAACTAAATGAAATACAGCGGAAAACAAATTATGGCGATGCTAGATAAGAGGTTGGAAGAGAATGGTAGACAACCTCTTCTTTTGCATGTCTGTTGTGGACCTTGTAGTAGTGGTGTTTTGGAATTGTTGGCAAAATATTTTGATATTACCCTTTATTATTACAATCCTAACATCTATCCACATGAAGAATACAAAAAGCGTGGAGACGAAATACAAAAAGTGTTGACTGGGTTGCGGTTGGATACAGTGCAAGTTGTGATAGAACATTACGATGAGACAGAATTTTATCAGGCGATCAAAGGGCATGAGAATGATCCTGAAGGGGGAGATCGATGTCATATTTGTTATCGTCTTCGTATGCAACGTGCAGTAGAATACGCAAAACAACATGGCTTTTCATTGTTTACGACAACTTTGTCAATCAGTCCTTATAAGAATAGTGAAATACTCAACCAGATTGGTTTTGCTTTGGCAGAACAATATGGGGTAGAATATCTATATAGTGATTTCAAGAAAAACAATGGATATCTTCGAAGTTGTGTCTTATCTAGACAATTGGGTATCTATCGTCAAGATTATTGTGGATGTGTCTATAGTTATGTAGCGCGCAGAAAGGAGGAAGGGGATGAGAAATAGACCAGAAGTACTTGCTCCTTGCGGAGATATGGAAAGTCTAAAAGTGGCTGTCAACAATGGCGCAGATGCTGTATATTGTGGGCTTAGTCGTTTTAATGCTAGAATGCGTGCTACTAATTTTGGGATAGACCTCCAAGAAGCAGTCAATTATTGTCACCTTTTTGGCACAAAAGTATACATAACTGTCAATACATTAATAAAAGATGAAGAGGTGCAAGATTTCTTACAATCCATTGATGAGGCTGTCAGTTGTGGCATTGATGCGGTAATTGTACAAGATTTTGGTATGGCACACCTTTTGCATCAATTGTATCCAAATCTAGAATTACACGCTTCTACCCAAATGGGTATCCATAATGTAGAAGGGGCAAAGTTTTTAGAACAACTAGGCTTTTCTCGTGTTGTTTTGTCTAGAGAAACAAGGTTGGAGGATATCAAAGCTATCCGCCAAAATACCAGCTTAGAGATTGAGTATTTTGTGCAAGGTGCTTTGTGTGTTGCTTTTTCTGGCAATTGTCTTTTTAGTTGGGATGCCTATGATAAAAGTGGCAATCGTGGTGAGTGTAAGCAATTGTGTCGTATGTGTTATGGTGCAAAATGTGATAAACAATCTCTAGGAGAAGGGTATTATTTGTCCCCGGCAGATTTGTCTTTAATTGATCGCGTACAACAATTAGCAGAGGCAGGGGTGAGTTCTTTTAAGATTGAAGGGAGACTTCGTCGTCCAGGCTATGTTGCAACTATGACGCATTGGTATCGCAAAGCAGTGGATGAGTTGGGATATGCCAAAATTGATCAAAAAGAGTTAAGTGTTGCTTTTACAAGAGGAGAATTCAATACAAAAGCATACCTAACAGATCATAAGAATATTATTCAACCCGTGTATAACAATCATAGTGGTGTTGCGATTGGGGAAGTTGTATGGGTAAAGCCATTCAAAGATCTATATCGAGTTGCTATCAAAACAAAACAATCATTACATCAAGGAGATGGGTTGAAGATCTATCGTAACAACAAAGAAGTTGCTTCACTGGGTGTAGGTAATGTAGAATATAGTCAAGATTTGGTAGTTGTGTATACCAAACAAAAAGTGCAACCAAAAGATGATGTGCATCTCATACTAGATAAACAAATGGAAGATCATTATTGTACTACAACACGTACAGTGTTGGTGGATATGTCGGCATCAATTCGTCTGTGGAGACAACCTACCTTAACACTTAAGGCGCAAGATGTCCAAGTGGTGGTGTTTTTGGATGATGTGGTGCAAGAAAGTGTGAACAAGACACTCACAAAAGATGAAGTCTATACACAGTTAACCAAATTAAAAGATACGAGTTTTTGTCTTGGACAATGTGATATCTTGTTAGATAATGATTGCTTTTTGTCAAAAAGTATGCTAAATGAGTTAAGAAGAAAAGGGGTTGAACAATTAACCAATGCAATTTTGAACAATAAAAAACCAACCATCGTAAAACAATCTTATACTCTTCCCACTTCTAAAAAGGTGGTTATCCCATGGGATACAATGATGATTGCCAACGAAGAGACGATGGGGTCAGCGGATTTGGTGATAATCGCGCCAAAACAATATTGTGCTCGTAGTATTGAGTTGATACAATCTAAGTGCAAAGCAAAGGCATATTATCTACAATTGCCTGTGGTTGCCAATCATAAAGATATGGTAGTCTTAGATAGTTTACTACAACAATGTCATCTAGATGGTGTTGTGATTGATAATTATTATGGTGCAAAATATATAACTGACTATCCATTTGTTGTAGGACCTAGACTCAATGTCTACAATACCATTGCTCGCGATGTCTGGTATGCGCTTGGTGCAAAACTAGTAATTGGTAGTTATGAGCAAACATTGGATCAAACAGCATCTATTGAAGGGCGTGTACCGCTTATGGTTTTGTGTCATTGTCCATATCAAGTTGTGTATCAAAAAGATTGCAAAGAGTGTCCATACACAGAAGGTTTGACATATACTTTACAACAGCATACATATCCAATAAGACGATATCAAGTTGCTGGATGTTATTTCGAGTTATTGAGTGACAAGATCAGAAAAGGAAAAACCTCTTATACAATCATGGATCAAAGACAATAAAAAACTTCCTCATAGCGAGGAAGTTTTTTATTGTAGTGTATGTTTTTGTTCTTTTGCTATTTCGGTAATATTGTCCACGAAAGCAAGAGTCTCGTTGTATTTTTTCACAATTTCCAAAGTTTTTCCTTGTAATTGTTCTGGAGAGATGAAGATGTTTTGAGTTTCGGGACAAGCACAAAATAGATTGACTACAAGTTCTTTACCAACAATATAACTATTGTGTTCGAGTAGTTGTAATTGTTGGTGATTGTTGATATTGGTTTGTAAGATGAGAAAATCATCTAAGTGATTAGATTCGATACGAATCGTTGCTTTTTGCTCAGGAGAGATACATTGATTGAGCAAGTTTTGTGCAACAATATGATCTACTTCAAGAGTTGGATCGGTGTGGATAGATACGTGTAGTCTTACATGCAAAGCATCTTTGTTGGCGATAAAAGGATAGTTGTCCACAAAGAATTGAAATGGTATAATAATGTTAGGAATAGAACTAATCAAGTTTTGAATATTTTGTCTTGTCGCACGCAACTTTGCTTCCGTTTCGGCAACTTCCTTGACTAAATCAATTTCTTGAGATTTTAGTATCTCTACTTTATTAAGTATATCAGCAAGTGTAAAAGTGTTTTCCATAAGCATCATCCTTTGTGTTACTCATCTGAGTACAATTTTTAGGTATTGTATCACACTAAAAAAAGAAAAGCAATACGAAAATAAAAAAAGATGGATTAATATCCACCTTCTATCAACATCTTATCTGCAACAAGGGCAATGAATTCGCCATTGGTTGGTTTTTCGTTGTTGCTATATACTCTAATACCAAAGAGTGCATTGATATTTTCAATTTTGCCACGATTCCAAGCAACTTCAATTGCGTGACGAATAGCACGTTCTACTTTACTAGCACTTGTATCAAAACGTTCGGCAATGCTTGGATAAAGTTTTTTCGTGATAGAATTGATAATTTCAGGATTGACAATAGCCATTTTGATAGCTTCTCGCAAAAATTGATAGCCTTTGATATGGGCTGGGATCCCAACAGTAATAAATATGTTGGATATTTTTTCTTCTAGTTGTTTGTTTTTGTGTTGTTTTGGAGCAGACTTTGGTTTTTCAAAATTATGAATTACTTCCATCATGCGCTCACTAATAGTGTCATTGTCAAAAGGTTTTTCAATGAAATAATCTGCCCCAAGGCTAAGACCTTTGCTAATAAAAGAGTCGCCACCAATTGCGCTTGCAAGCACGACTTTTGTGCTAGGGCTATACTTTTTCACGTTTTCTGTTAGGTAAAATCCATCCTTGCCAGGAAGGATCACATCACTAATGATGAGATCGCAAGCATTTTCTTTTACATACTGAATAGATGGTAATGCTTCGGAAAACTCTTCCACCATCATTCCATTTTTCTCAAAGTTGGTCTTTAATTCTTTTCGGTCGTTTTGGTTGTTACTGACAATAACAATATTCATTTTTGTGTTCATCCTTTTCTTTCCTTTTTTATTTACTTATTTTGCTTTTTTCGGGCAACAGTCATATAGTAGCATAAAGGGTAAAAAAATGAAAAATTATCACGAAAAAAATTGTTCACATTTTTGTCATAATGAAGTGCTTTAGTTCGCAATTTGTCGAAAGGAAGATATGCACAAAATATTTCGTAAAATTACAGGGCATAAAGTAAAAATATCTCTAAAAACAGATTGCTATATACTAGTATTGTCAAAGTTTGAAAAACAATGTACTAGTGTTGAAAAAGAAAAAAATTAGAGAAATTGATTGAAATGTTT
The DNA here is from genome assembly GCA_045538425.1 of Clostridia bacterium. GTDB lineage: Bacteria > Bacillota > Clostridia > Christensenellales > UBA1242 > CALVJJ01. The sequence goes on along the minus strand of JAZSRJ010000067.1, from coordinate 5,966 downwards.
TTCTTTTTTTGCATAATGATGCTATAATAAGCATATACAATAACAAAGGAGAGAATGCTATGAAAAATTTGGTAAAAGCTTTTGACAATTTGCCAGTATTGGTAAAATTCATCTTAGCTCTTCCTATGCTTGATATCGTATGGGCTGTATATCGTCTATGCCGTTCTATCAGCAAAGGCAATGTTCTTGGTATTGTTCTTGGTGTTGTTATGTTGTTCGTATGTCCAATATTGTTCTGGATTGTCGACATCATCACAATTCTTCTTATGAACAAAGTTCTTTGGATCGACTAAGAGAAAAAAGACATACTACCAGCGTAGTATGTTTTTTTATTGTCTAGTGGATGACAGATCAAAGAGCAAGTGGGTTGTCATGATGAGATACTCCTTTTGTATCGCATTAAAAACAATTGAAATATTCTTTTATTTGTGGTATACTACTATTAGAGAGTAAAGATCATGAAAAAGAATAGTAATTTTTTTGAAAGTTTGTACCATGCGTTGTGTGGTATTGTGACATTATATAAAGAAGAACGCAATATATGGATTCATACGCTTGCAGTGATTGCTGTTGTGGTAGCAGGGATACTATTGCCTCTATCCTTGATGGAGTGGGTGGTTCTTGTGGTGTGTATGGTATTGGTGATTGCGGGGGAGATTGTTAATACCTTGATTGAGAGAATCATGGATAAGATCACGACAGAATATGATATCGATGTGAAAAAGATCAAAGATATGAGTTCGAGTTTTGTACTCATTCTAAGTATTGGTTCTGCCATTGTTGGCTGTTTGATCTTTTTACCAAAGATGATTGCTTTATTTTAATCATAGACCTGATTGACCAACCTGGGAATAGAATGATAGAAAAAATAAAAACACTAGGCTACTGCTAGTGTTTTTTCTTCTTCTAAGATATAAGATTGGACAACATGGTTGTCTACAACCAATTGATAAGTATTGGCGTTGGTTTCGTTTTCCTTATCTTTTAGATATTTGTTCTTTTCACTTTCTGGTTTCATATTTTCAAAGACTTTTGCAATGACTTCATCGGTATAAGTTTCGTCCAACCATTCTTCAAAGTTGGTATGTGGTTCGACGCCGTTTTGACGCATCATTTGACGTAGTAGGGCACAGCCTGTGATGGCAATATTGAATGCCATGAAGACAATGGTGATCCAAGTGATGATATTGCCAAAAGTATATGGTATTTTTTCAATCCATTTGGAAACAAATGGGTAGATAACTTTATTGACGACCATGAAAAGCAATCCCCAAAAACACATGTATGGAATGGTTGTTTTTCCGTCAATATTGAGGAATCTTGTACTATAATCCCAAGATACTGTATGCAAAATAATTTCTTGTAACCAAGCAAGGATCCATTCGAATGCACCACCAATGAGTCCGCCAAGTGTCCAAAGCAATTTCCAATCCTTAACTTTATGTAGGCAAAGTACGGCAAGGACAGCGCCAATCCCATAGACTGGATTGAGTGGTCCGTAAAGAAGCCCTGCACGGGATACCCATACACCTTTTTTACAAAGAGTTAAGATTTGTTCGTAATACGTACCAAAGACACACCCAATCATGAAGAACCAAAAATATTTGAAGAAAGAATACCCTTTTGCAAATACTTTTTTTTCAGGAACAACTGGTTGAATTGTTCCGTTGTCTTCTAAGATTGTGTTGTCTAGATTGTTTAAGATTTTTTTATTATCCATACAACACCTTGTATATGTATATTCTTGTTTGTAGATTTTTGCTACGATATCATTGTAACAAAAATTTTTACGTTTGTACATTTTTTTTATATGAGTTGTTTAATTTTTTGCATTTTGTCTAAAAAAATGAGGAAAAAATATTTAGTTTTGTGCAAAACAACTAAAAAAATGGAGAAACAAAAAGCAATTTTTCAAAAATATCTTCTATTCATTTTTACAAAAGTCAAGTTTGTGGTATCCTAATATTAATAATTCGTCTATAGATATGGGGGAAAGTATATGAAAAAATGGTTGATAGGATCACTTGGATTGCTTAGTCTTTCACTTTGTGTTATGCCTTGTGCAAAAGTGCAACAACCAGTTGTTGCTTATGAATATGAAGTAGGTGCACATTATACAGACTCTACTAGTGTTCGTGTATCAGAGGATGCTATTGGTAGTTTGCTTTCTGTTGTGTTGAAAAAGAACTTAGCGGAAGATGATGGAACAACACCATCTACATTGTACGTAGATAGTTTTGTAAAAGCAGGAATTACAGAACTCAATTTGAGTCTATATGACTTAATGGGGGCGACAACTAGCCAAACATATGAAGATAGTTCTTTGTTCTTATCCGGTCTTACGTATTTTAACTTATCTACCATAAAGAAAGTCAATCTTTCTAGAAGCCAATTGACAAAATTGGATATGACCAATTTTTCAACTTTGACCAATCTAGAAGTGTTGGATCTTTCCAACAATGCTATTGAAGAATTGCAACTTGGTGATTATGCAACAACCCTGACCTCACTTGACTTGCACAACAATAAGATTGCTAGTCTAGATGTTAGCAAAGTCACCAGTGACATGTTGACCATCAATCTTAGCAACAATAATATTGATACACTAGACAATATCGTTTTGCCGAAAGCAAGCTCAACCAGTGTATCTGTTGTGCTTTACAACAATTGCTTAGATCTATCTAATCCAGCCATCTCAACTGATAGAATCTCTTACGTGTATGGTATGCAAAAATTGCTCAGTGACAGGTATACTAGTGCATCAAGTATTGCCTATCAGCCAATTGTGGGATATGTTCCACATATCTTTACACTTACAACGAATGATGACGAAACTGTGACCGAAACTTATTTGGAAGCATTAACTGGTACAGAAGTGTGGAATTCATTCCGTCTACCAGTTGCGAACTATCGTATGAAATATTATGATGTAGCCAATGCTGTCTATATTGAAGATACAGATGTAGATACAGGTCTTGTACCATTTGATTTTACCATTGTCCCAACAACACCAACATACAAAATTGTGTTTAAGGGTAGAGAATATACAGAATACAAGTCAACCATTGTTGGTCGTCCAACACTTAAAGTAGGAGGCGGACAAGGAGAGATCTATTATTCTGTCGCAGGACAAGAATGGAAAAAATTGGAAGGCGATACCATTCGTCTAGCCGAACAAGCAGGGACATATACTGTACGACTCAAAAATGTGGAAAACGGAATTGATAGCAATATCGTTGTGGTCAATCTAACCACCAGTCTCAATCAATTTTTGCCAGATATTGTGATGGTAGTGATTATTGTTGGGATTATGCTTATCTTGTTCTTTGTGGGTATCCCACTACTCAAAAAATATATTATTCGTTAATGATTATCAGGAGAAAATAATAGACTATGATTACAAAAGAACTGAACTCCCTTATCAAAGAAGCCTTTGTCAATGCAGGGTATCAAGAGGTAGAACCAAAATGGATTGTATCCAATCGTCCAGATCTATGTGACTACCAATGTGATACATGCTTTACCATGGCAAAACTACTCAAAACCAACCCTTTTGTGATTGCAGAAAATGTTTTTCATGCATTAGAAAAATTGCCACTTGCACAACAATATTTTGAAAAAATGGAAGTGGTTAGACCAGGTTTTATCAATGTAACATTATCCAATCAATTCTTAGCGCACGCTTTTGAAGTGATGAGCAAAGAAGAAAAGTTTGGTCTTGCAAAACCTGAAAAACAAGAAACATATTTCCTAGATTATGGTGGGCCAAATGTTGCAAAACCATTGCACGTGGGACACTTAAGAAGCGCTATTTTGGGAGAAAGTGTAAAACGTATTATTGATTATTGTGGACATACTGTGATGAGTGACGTGCATCTTGGTGACTATGGTCTCCAAATTGGACAAGTCATCTATGGAGCTCTGCAAGATGGTGTAAAACCAAGTGAAATCACCTTAGAATATCTAGATGAGACCTATCCAAGAATGAGTGCGTTATGCAAAGAAGACGAACTTGTCAAAGCAGATTGCGCCGAGATCACCAAACAACTTCAAGAAGGAAATGAAAAATATCAAGAATATTTCCGTGTTATTAGAGAAATTAGTTCACAAGATATCAAGCGTATTTATGATTATATAGATGTTCATTTTGATTATTGGATGGGAGAAAGTCATAGTTATTTAGACATTCCAAAAGCACAACAATATCTAGAACAACAAAATCTTTTGTACACCAGTTTTGGGGCTCGAGTCATGGATATTGCAAAAGAGGGAGATAAGACCGAAATACCACCATTTATTTTTCAAAAATCCAATGGTGCATACTTATATTCGTCTACTGATTATGCAACCGTTATGCAAAGAATCAGAGATCATAAGCCTGATCATATTTTATATTTTGCAGACCTTCGTCAAGCACAACATTTTGATTCTGTGTTCCGTGCTTGTGAAAAAAGTGGTCTTGTAAAGAATGGTGTTCCGGGACTTGAATTCTGCGGATTTGGGACTGTCAATGGGACAGATGGCAGACCATACAAAACACGTGCAGGTGATAGTCCAAAACTAGATTCACTATTTAATCAAGTAAAAGAAGTCTTTGTTGCAACCAAGGAAAGCAACCAATCTGCAAAACCAGAAGATCTAGACAAAATTGTCAATGCTATTATTAAGTTTGCTGATCTTCAAAATGCAAAAGAAAGAGATTATATTTTTGATATACAAAAGTTTTCGAGTATTGTAGGTAAGACTGGACCATACATCTTGTATACATACCTAAGACTCAACAACATTGTATCCAATAATGCATTTGATAAAAAGAGCAGTGGTGCTATCTACAATCAAAGTGATAGAGATTTGCGTCTAGAATTGTTGCGATATCCACTTGTTATGCAAAGTGCACTTGCTGGTCGTAGCCCAAGTACAATTTGTGATTATTTGTATCGCTTATGTACTGTTGCCAACACATTTTATGAAGCCAATCGTATTGGCAGCCTAACCAATAAAATACAAAAAGATGATTGGTGTAATTTAGTCGATTGTACAGCAAAATTAATCAAAACATTGCTCAATCTTGTGATTATTGATACGCCAAGTGTTATGTAGGTGTCTTATGGAACAAAATAAAGTACAATCAATTGTGCATGATATTAAAGCATTGACGAAGTTTTTCTTAGAAAAACCAGAAGAGTATAAGGAAGAGCGCTTTGCTGAAATTATGCTAGACAAAAACAATCAACCTTTTATGCTGATGGGTAGACTAGAAGGTTGTATGATTTATGTGGTCGATCAAGGAAAAGTTGGTAATATTGGAATGATATTTTCCAATTATCAACATGGTGGTATGCATATTGCCAATTATTCTATCTTAGATGAGAAGTATAGATACAAAGGCATTGGGTACAAGGCTCTTATGATGTATATCACACAACTGAAAGATCATGGTATTCAGGTTGCCTCTCTCAATGCAAGAGAAAGATTGTATGAAGGGGTGGATCAAAATGTACGCCTGTATTCCAAATTAGGCTTTGTGGTCAAAGGTCGCAAAAACAAAAAAGACCTAACACCGATGGATCTTGATGTTACACAATGGCAACCGAAACAATACACAACAACAACCAATGTTCCGCAAGTGGTGAGAGAGAAGCTTGAGATGGCTAATCAAATGTTAGAGTTTGGAATGGATTTGGGAGACAACCTTACATTTTAAGGTTGTTTTTCTTTTGGATAGAAGAATTAATTTGGCTTTTATTGGCAACAATTACTGAACTTGCACAAAATTAAGTAGAAAATGAGTATACAAAAGTTTTTTTTTGTGATAGAATAAAGTGGTTAACAATTAGGCGTTTTTACTAAAAAAATATGCCTAAAACAATGGTAGACACAAAAGGACAAATATTGCATTTTGTGTAGACATAATTATGAGTGGAGGACTGAATGGAGAAAAAGAACAAATTAGGACAATGGATTAC
>JAZSRJ010000059.1:0-3707 GCA_045538425.1 Clostridia bacterium | reverse complement strand
CACAGAACGACATGGCTACGATCCGACTTATTCGTCCATACCATCACCAGTAATCAAAGTAACCTCAACTTGTTCTACCCATTTCGCATATAAGGTAATATCATTCGAAACAACTTCTGTTGTAAAGTCAAATAAAGTAATACAACTTGCTTCTTTATACCATCCATCAAAACGATATCTTTCTCTTGTTGGAGCTTTTGGTTCTGTAATAGTGCTATTATAGGCATCGATACTCACAACACTACTTCCACCTTGACTATCAAAAGTAACCACAGATTTTTCAATCCATTTTGCATACAAATGTACATTTTCAATTTTGGTAATATGATTGATATCATAACTAATAGTACAAGCATGATCTCTATACCAGCCACCAAATTGATAATTTTCTCTCGTTGGATTCACAACACTTACTGAGGTATTTACATTCTCACTGCCATTCCAATATACATATTTTGTGTAAGTAGTTGCATTAGCCACTTCATCTTCATTGACAGCAAAAGTTCCACCATTGGCATTAAAGACAATACTCATACTAGATTGTCTTACTTTTTCGATAATAAACACAAAATCTTCTGTTACATTCTTAATAACAATTTTGTCATTATCTTCCTTTTGCACTGTAAACGAACGATAATCTTTATTTTCTTCAAGATAATCTGGCGTTACTGCTCTCATCATAGCCCCTTCCAAACTATATCCTTTAGCTGGAGTTACGTAAAGAACAACATCCATAGACTTTTTGAAATGATTAAAAACTACTTTTTTCCCGCCATCATCATTATCAAACTGATATGTTGGGTTAGTGATAGTATACGCTTCACTATTCCAAGTAGATTCTGTAATGTACATGGTTAGTTTATCTTTCTTATTACCACAAGCCGCCATTGAACAAATAGATACAACCATAAGCAACATGGATAATACTGTGAGTGTAAAATGTTTTTTCATTTTGATTCCCCTTTTCTCTAATTGTTGATAGATCCACAATCATCTTATCTTTAGTGTACCACAAAGCAAGTTTTGTAGTCAAACATAGACAAAAAAAACATCTTACTTTTTTCAAGTAAGATGTTAAGTCTACTAACGTTTTCTGAATTGTGGAGCTTTACGAGCTTTCTTAAGACCATATTTCTTTCTTTCTTTAACTCTTGCATCACGAGTTAAGTATCCAGCTTTCTTAAGGTCTGCTTTCAATTGTTCGTCAGCTTTGCAAAGTGCTCTAGCAATACCATGACGGATAGCACCAGCTTGACCAGTGAATCCACCACCGTGTACGTTAACGAACACGTCATATTTTTCAGTTGTGTTGGTAAGTGCTAATGGTTGATTAGCAACAAGTTTCATTGTACCTTCACCAAAATACTCGTTGATGTCTTTTCCATTAATAATGAATTGACCTTTACCAGGAAGCAATCTAACACGAGCAATACTTTGTTTTCTACGACCAGTGCCAAGATATTGAACTGGAGTTTTCACTGTTTTTGCCATTATCTAACTTCCCCCTTAATTTCAACTTGTTGTGGTTTTTGTGCAGCATGTGGATGTTCTGCACCTTTGTAACAATGAAGTTTCTTTAGCATGTTACGACCAAGACTGCTTTTTGGAAGCATGCCTTTTACAGCATCCATAAGAGCAAAATCACTCTTCTTAGCCATAAGGTCTTTGTATGCTACTTCTTTAAGACCACCTGGATATCCAGAATGATGATAATATTTTTTGTCTGTAAGTTTGTTACCAGTCAATACGATTTTGTCTGTATTGATAACGATAACATAGTCTCCACAATCAACGTGTGGAGTATAGTTTGTTTTGTTTTTACCACGCAAAATTGCTGCAACTTGACTAGCAACTCTACCTAGTGGAATATTAGCTGCGTCGATTAGTACCCAGTTTTTTTCCACAGTTTGTGCATTCGCCATAACTGTTTTCATGATATTTCCTCCAAATAATTAACATATGTATATGTCCCCTGCTATTCACGTAACAAAGGACTGAAAATAGCAACTATGACACCCAGGGCTAGTGAAGTGCACAATATGCTAGATTTTACGCTCTATAATTGTACAATAATTGATTTTGATTGTCAAGGATTATTTTACAATTTTTTCAATTAAATCATATCCAAATTGTTTTTCTTTCTAAAGTCTGCACGACCTCTTTGAGTATGATCCAAAATAATTTTTCTAATTCTTAAAGATGTTGGTGTTACTTCAAGCAATTCATCATCATCCAAGAATTCAAGACATTCTTCCAATGTCAATGCTTTTACTGGTTCCAATCTCAACGCTTCGTCACTAGAAGAACTTCTCATGTTGGTCAATTGTTTTTTCTTACATACATTGACAACAATGTCGCCACCTTTAGGATTGGTACCAACAACCATACCAGCATACACTTTTTCACCTGGAGTGATCAGCATTTTTCCTCTTTCTTGGCTATTGTATAGACCATATACTACCGCTTCACCTGTCTCAAATGCAACAAGCGCACCATAATTACGTCTTTCGATATAGCCTTTGTAAGGTTGATAACTATCAAAGATCGTATTCATGATACCTTCACCCTTAGTATCTGTTAGGAATTGACTTTTATATCCAAATAGACCACGGCTTGGGATTAAAAACTCCAATTTCATACGGTTACCATGTGCATTCATGCTCACAAGTTCACCCTTTCTTGTACCCATAGCACTCATAATATTACCAACACTTTCTTCCGGAACATCAATAAAGAGTCTATCAATTGGTTCACATTTTACACCATCAATCTCTTTAATCAATACTTTTGGCATACTAACTTGGAATTCAAAACCATCACGACGCATATTCTCTACTAGAATGGAGATATGCATCTCTCCTCTACCAAGAACTCTAAAACTATCTGCACTATCCGTATCATATACACGAAGTGATAAGTCTTTTACAGCTTCCTTCATGAGTCTTTCTCTGATATGTCTAGAAGTACAATATTTTCCTTCTTTACCACAGAATGGACTATTATTAACCATGAAAGTCATCTCAACACTTGGTTCACTAATTTTGACAAATGGAATAGCTTCTACTTTACTTGGATGACAGATTGTATCTCCAATGGTTACTTGTTCGCTACCAGCAACACATACAATATCTCCACTCACTGCAGTATCTACATGTACTCTTTTTAGTCCTTCGAATTGGAAAATATCTGCCACCTTAAAATTAGATTTCTTCTCATCTTCTTCGTGATAATTAATTACCGCCAAATTATCGCCAACTTTTAGTGTTCCTCTCTCAATTTTACCAACGCAAAGTTTTCCAAGATAATCATTTTGCTCTGTAGAAGAAACAAGCATTTGGAATGGATCAGTATCTAGTCCTTTTGGTTCATCAATATACTCTACAATCTTACTTAAAAGTGGTTGGAAGTCTGTACCCATGACATTTTGATCTAGACTGCTAATACCCATACGAGCAGAAGCAAACACAAATGGACTATTGAGTTGATCTTCTGTTGCATCAAGCTCTAAGAACAACTCCAATACTTCATCAATAACTTCGCTAATTCTAGCATCTTTTTTGTCAATTTTGTTGATAACTACAATTACTTTGTGATTGAGTTCCAAAGCTTTTTGCAATACAAATCTTGTTTGAGGCATTGGACCTTCAAAAGAGTCTACAACAAGTAGAACACCGTCTACCATTTTGAGCACTCTCTCTACTTCCCCA
>JAZSRJ010000004.1:0-2401 GCA_045538425.1 Clostridia bacterium | reverse complement strand
AGCAGTGTTGCTACCGGAACATCTACTGCTGCAACAGAATTGTATCCAGTAAGTGGTACTGTCACACTTAACTTACCTGCTGACACCACTATTGCACTTGTCAATACTGGAACATCTGCCGCAACTGTCAACCCTGCAAGCCTCACCATCACTAGACTAAACAATTAAAACAATATGCTCTATCTTAGAGCATATTACATACCTTCTCCTTAAAGAAAAAAATATACTTAGCCTAAGTATATTTTCTTCTAATTCTTATAATCATATAAAACTTTGTTGTTGACCAACATATCCTTTTGTTCTTTTTCTAAAAATTGATCAACCGAATCTTTCCAAGATTCAAATATTCTTTCACGAGTAAAACTAAAATATTTTCCATCATCACCAATGATGATATGATCAAGCAATACAATACCATGAAATGCTAACGCCATATAAATATTCTTTGTCATGACCAAATCGTTCGGTGACGGTTGTTCCGAACCTTTTGGATGATTGTGACATATGAGTACATTATTACAATTGCTATTGATCACATATTGCACCAACTCTTTTAAGTTGACACCTGTCTCGTTGTTAGATCCTTTCGAAATCTTCTTGAAATTCTTTACACAATTGTTGTGATCAACACAAACTGCATAAAATTCTTCATGATTTTGTCTTTCAATCAATTTTGCACAAAACTTATAAGATTGGAATGGATTGGCAATCCTATCCTTCTTTTCCTTTGCATCAAACACATGATACGACTGACAAAACATGCCCAAACAATTAAGATATTGTGCTGTCTTACTACCTACACCACTTATCTTTTCCAATTCTTTGGTAGGTCTTGTGAGCACATTTTGAATACTACCAAATTCATTAACAAGTTGATGTGCAATAGGATTCATATCTTTGTATGGGACAGCAAAACTAAGCATTAGTTCTAAGATTTCGTGGTCAGCCAAACTATCGATACCATATTCTAATGCCTTTTGTCTCAGTCTATCTCTATGTCCTTCGTGTAAATAATTCATACTTTCTCCAAAAAGATAAGTTAAGCATCACCTAACTTATCTTTTTCATTATATAAAAAATACAAAATATTCTCAACTATTTTTTAGATCGACTTTTCATTTTTCTACCCAAAGCCAAAATTTTTTCTTCAATTTGGCGTTGGTACTTAATAGCCAAATAAAATAAAACTGCACAACTAGCAAGCAGTACAATCCAAACTGGTATACCCCAACCGGAAAATGGAATCACATACCCACTAGATAAAAAACACATAATAAATGTAGAAATGGGTCTAGTGATGACTTGTGTCCAAATAAAGAATGTATACGTCATACTCGTGACACCAGCCAACATACAAAGCATATCGTCTGGAAAAATTGGAAACAACATCATAAGGAAAAACACATATTTCCCTTGCCCCAATTTTTCTCTCCATACTTTTGCTTCTTCTTTTCCAATACTCCAATTAATAATAGGATCACCGATCACTCTGCCTAAGAAAAAAGCAAACAAACTTGCAAGGATAATGGCAATTGTACTGACCCAAAAAGTTGTCCAAGGACCAAAAACAAGCACTCCCGCTATCGTTGTGACCATTGCTGGTAATGGAATAAATGTAACTTGCAAGAACTGGATCACAAAGAGAATAAATATACTCCAATTACCACCCTTTAAGATCATGGATTTTATTTTTTGTGGATCAGCCCATTTCTTAAGCACACCAGATTGTTTTAGAGCAAAATAAACAGCAAACACTACAAGTAACGCAAGGATAACAATCAATCCCAATCGGTAATACTTTTTCTTATCTATTTTCTTTGGCGTGGTCAATCCCACCTCCATGCTTGTTTCTAATTTTTCTTTCTTTTTCATAACATCCATATTGTACAATATTTTCCACTATTGCACAACTTATTTTTTCTTTAGTATATGGTTTTTAAGTCTGCATTATACAAAAAAAAGAGTGACGCGTCACTCTTTAATCTTCCAAATATTTTATCAAATCTCCAATTTGGCTTTTGGCTGTACGAAAAAACTCTTCATACAAAGAAGGATCATTCACTCTTTTTGCATATTCTTTTGCTTGCATTACACATTCTAATCGATCAATCTTCTTTGCAAATCTAGATTCTTCTGTTTGCATTGCCTCAAACTCTAACCATAAGTCTAGCAAATCTGGCATACCCACCGATTTAGATAATTGAGCAATAGCCTCATATTCCATCTTATATTTATCTTCCCTGCTCACTGGATCTGCTGGTGTAAGATCACCTATATAGATTTCACCAAGTTCGTGAATTAATAAAATCTTTAATACTTGTAATAAATCTATATTTAATTTTTTATCCTCTATAATCCTCCAACCGAGCATTGCACAACTAAACACATGGTCTCCCACACT
>JAZSRJ010000011.1:0-28347 GCA_045538425.1 Clostridia bacterium | reverse complement strand
CACAAAGAAGTTAAGAAGTAGTGGCGATATGTTTTTAGCGCAACTCTTTGAGACCAATTGTATGCTTGAACTAGATGATTTAGATCAGATCCGTACAAGATATAATGCAGGATTTTATGTCTTGGGTGCACAATATGTATGGAGAAAGTTTCGACTCTTAATTAAAGAGTTTATTACTTCTACTCTAAAACCAGAACTGATCAATTATCTCACTTTTCACAATACAGATGGCAGACCAAGTCCATTTGCTATCTATGATTTCGAAATGTTATATATGTTTGGTGTGATAACAAAAAAGGAAAAACTAGAACTCATTAAGACATTAAAAATAAGTCAAAACTTTGAAAATCCTTTTTACCAAATGTCACAAGCTGCATTTGAAAGCTTATTAGAATTGTGCTTTGATACATTCTTCAGCAAAGACAAGGAAGAAATGATTGAACAGTATTACAAATTGAAAGCGTGTGTTACTGAACAACCAATTGCTGATAATAAAGAATTGATTAAGCGCTTGGCAACCAAAGGATATCGCTATTATGCAACAGCTATCCGTACACTCCTATATTGGTTTGAGCAAGACCCAACCAACGAAATGATCAAAAACAATTTGATCTATTTGGTAGGATTCTTCTGGCAAGTTATGAGTTATGAAGATAAGTTGTTCTTAGGATATTTGGTTGTATCTCCAAGAAAACCAGAAGTTGTGCGCAATCTTGCAAAAGAACTTTTGTCTCAAGGAGACGAACTCAGTTATATTAGCGAATCAGAAGATATTGATAAAGTTGTTGCAACGTTACAAAAAACAAAATGTGCTTATTTTGGATACCGCAACAATGGATTATTATTAGATTGCATTAGCGAACTATCCAAACTAGATATCCCAACAAAATACAATAGTATGTACCTATCTATTTTGTTCTTAGCCGCTTTTGGTGGAGATGATGAGCAGATTGGTATGCAATCTTCTATGGTAAAATTGATGTTTGGTAAAGTAGATGCTAGCGGGTACAAATATTATTTTGATTTTTGTATGCGTTATGACGAGCAAGTTCTTCTTATGCTTGCAACCAACAAGTATAGTCGTAGTTTGTTTGGAGAGTTTTTACGAACATTGAATCCAAAAGTTTTGGATACCACTGACCCAAAAGTAAAGAAATTGTTGGAAGCATCTCTTACTGCTGATGTAAAAGAAGTAGCACGTATTGCAAAAGATATGTTGTAAAAGAAAAAAGGACATGAGTCCTTTTTTTGTTGTCTATTAGAGCATTGGTGCGAAGATCTTTAAGACAAACGCAACCAATTTTTCATACCATTTTCTAGATTTGATATCTCGTAAAGTAATGAGTTTTGATTCGGCAATGATGCCATCCAAGTCTGTCTTAATATCATTGATGCTTTTGCTATTGTGGATAGCGACTGCATTCTCATAATGTAGATATAGACTTCTAAAATCCCAATTGACTGTACCTACAATGGCTGCAGTGTTGTCAATGAGTAATGTTTTTTCATGTATGAATCCAGGCGTATACTCGTACACTTCTACACCACATTTGATCAGTTCCCAATAATAACTACGGCTAAGGTAGAAGATGGTACGCTTATCAGGAATACCAGGCATAAGAAGTTTTACCTTAACACCAGATTTTGCAACAAGTTTAATGGCTTCTTTTGTGCTTTCGTCTAGGATAAAGTAGGGGGTTGTGATTACAATTTCTTCTTTTGCCATATGCAACATTTTGACATATGCGTTGCGTAGAGCAGGTTCTGGATTGAGTGGTCCGCTTCCATAAGGTTGGACAAAACTATGATTTTTTGGATCAATCTTATCTTCCGTAATGTGATACTCATCAAATTGAATGGTTTGGCCAGTTGCCAGTTGCCATTGATTGAGAGCCATAACGGTATTGTTCCAGACAGCTGGACCTTTTAGCATAACGCCGTTGTCTTTCCATACTCCAAATGGTGGATTGATGTTGGCGTATTCGTCTGCAATATTAATACCACCGGTAAATGAGACTAGGTTGTCAATAACAATAATTTTGCGATGATCACGATAATTCAAGAATAAGTTGAGACTTGGTTTTATTTTGTTGAATGGTCGACATTCGATTCCATGGTTGTTGAGTTTTAAGAAAGTGCGTTTATCTTCGAATCGATCAATGCACCCAAAGTCATCATAGAGTAATTTGACTTTGACTCCTTCTCTTACTTTTAGTCTTAGGATGTCGAATAATTCGTTCCAAATCACGCCAGGCTTGATAATAAAACTTTCAATGATGATGAAATGTTTTGCACGGCGAAGTTCTTCAAAGAGTTTTTGAAAGTATTTTTCGCCACTTGGAAAATATTCTACTTGTGTATTATTGCACACAGGCATGTTGGTAGAAGAAAACAAATAACGACTTAAGTTGTATGCTTGACCATCATATTTTTTCAAAGCATCCAAGGTTTCTTGTTTTTCTTCTAAGATTGAGTTGTTTTGAAAAGTAGTTAGTTGCCATTGTTTTCTTTGTTTTTTCGTGCCCCTTCTTTCCTTTAGGTAAAGATACAGAGCAACACCAAATAGTGGAACAAGACATATGATCAAGATCCATGTCATTTTGTAGGCAGGTGCATCTTGACTGCGCGAAATGAGTATCATAGCAACCAATCCGCCAACAACAGTAAAAGACACATAAAAAGCCGTTCCCAAATACCACGTACATACGCCCCAGAGCGCTACGTTGATGAGAAAGGTTAAGAATAAGATCATTTTGGTCGAATATAGTGCTTTAATAAATTTTTTCATACACATATTTTAACACAATAAAGAGTATACTTCAACTATTTTTTCCAAATTTTAGCCTTTTTTACAAAACAAGACAATACCTTTTCTTTTTTGACTTGGATTGTCTATTTGGTAAGTTGCTTGCATACAATGTAAAAAGGAGTGAATATGAGTCATCAAGTCAATTGTACTTTTGGAAAAAGTTGCCATATTGTGGGACAATGCACACTAGAGGATTGTGTAATTGGTAACAATGTGACCATTGAAGATAGCAAATTATATAATTGCAAAATTGGAGATAATGTTGTAATAAAACATAATTGTGTCATCTATGATACAGTTGTTGACAATAACTCAAACATAGTGTCGAGTTATATAGAAGAAAGCAAAGTAGGGGAACATTGCAAAATAGGACCTTATGCACATTTGCGACCAAAGACAACGCTACTAGGATATAATAAAGTGGGAGCATATGTTGAGACCAAGAATGCTACACTTGGAGTACATACAACAGCCAGTCACCTAGCGTATATTGGAGATGCAACAATTGGGAAATATTGCAATATAGGTTGTGGGGTTGTGTTTATCAATTATGATGGTGTGAACAAATATCATACAACGGTTGGGGATTATTGTTTTATTGGATCACAAGTAGGATTGGTTGCACCACTAAGCATTGGAGAAAAGTCGTTTGTTGCAGCAGGGACAATTGTTACCAAAGACTTAGCGCCCGAAACATTTTCGATTGGGCGAGTACAACCTGTAAGCAAGCAAAACTTAAAAATTGTAGAAAAAGACAAGTTGTCTAAGTAGCCAGATGCTGGGATGGTTGCATACATACATTATAAGAGGTGTGTATGCAAAACAATATTTTTGACAACCATCATTGGAAAAAATATAAAAAAGGAAGACTGCTGGGATATGGTGGTGTTGGATGGGATGTGATCAAAACAGATCAATCTTACAACAAAGCAACAGTATTGCACCAAAATGCTGTACAGCAGTATAGTACCATACTTGATGCAATGACACAAAAACTTTTGTTTGGGTACACCATCAGTGCACAACTGATTGGTTGTGTTAGACTTGAGATTGATTGTTTTGTAGATAATGGTATTGTAAAACATTTATATTATGATTGTACACATCTTGTAAAACCATATCCACAACCCATATTCTGGTCAGTCACTTTACCAAAAGATACCAGACAATGTGTTTTCCGTTTGGTTATTCGCAAAGCAAAAGAGTGTCAATTTTTTGCACCAAAATTATATTTTGTGTAGTGAATTGCTAATAATAAAGAGGGAAAGAATTGCTTTCCTCTTTCTTTTTGTGTTATACTAAAAAAAGAAAAAGGTTTTGAGGGAGAAAAAGGGATGTTTGTAGCTAGCGCTCAAAATGGAAAATATAAAGAAGATATCATGCATCTTAAAAAAGATGGTGCTTGTATAACACCATATGGAAAACTTGTTTTGAGTTTTGATGAAACAGTGGATGTGCAAAAGTTTGCTCAAAGATATGCATATTTGGTAGAACATCGTCTAAAATGGATGGAAGAAGGGAAAAGGGATTTAATACAGTTTTATCAAAACAGCCCTGATCAAAATCCACAACAAAGAATGCAAGCGGAATATGCACAAATGCAGTTGGAAAAATACTGGTATAATATCTATTTGCGTATAGATGAGAATATTGATGATCAAAAGTTGAAACAAATGATTGATTTTTTAGCAAAACAAAATTCTGTCTTGCAACCGAATATTCAAGTTGTATCTAAGACGGATAGATTTTCTACTCGTCGTGTTGAGTTGTTGATAGAGTTGGATAAAGTGGCAAAAGCAAAAGGTTGGGAACAACCAAAATTGAATATCACCAATCTAAGCAATGATTATGAGAGTAGACAATCTTGGAATATCGAAATGGAAAATAGCAATGCTTGGAATATTGGAACACTAGCACGTGCTAATGTGGAGATAGATCAAGTAGTTGAAAAAATCAAACAAGCAAAATTGTCTCAAGTCGAGGCTGTGCAATATATCAATTTATACGTATCTCGACTTGTTCCGTATACACATTCTAAAAACAAAACTTACCGAACAGAGTCAAGTTATCTAGGAGCATTTGCAGAAAAGCCAGAACTTGTCTGTGCAGGATTTAGTGATTTGGTGATTCAGATTGTGGAAAAACTGAATATGCCAGGACTTACTTGTCGCCCAATTTTTACAAAGAGATATACGGAAAACAAAAAATTGCTTCAAAAGATGATGGAAGAGCGAAATATTACAAGCAGAACTAAGATTGATTTTGAAATACCTTACAAAGAAGGCTATCACGAACAAGTAGAATTCGTGATTGAAGATGAAAAGTATCAGTATTATGGCAATACTTTAGCAGATGTCACGCACAACAATCGTTCTATGCAAGAGTATCCATCGTTTGCATTTTCTATGTTGCCGATGGATGCGCTAGTCAACTATAGGAATACCATTGTGCGTGTAGCACAACAAGACAGAAAAGGGATTGCGGTAGAGCAGTTGATAAGTGATGAAAGTCGTGTCGGTGGATATATTGAGCCCGAAGCAATGGATATAGTAATCAATGCAAAACGTGGTGGTTTTGATCAAGTAAAATGTGAAAAAAGTATCTTTGAGATGTATAAGCGTGTTTTTCCACAAGCGACTTTGAAAGAGTTGTATCAAGTTATGGAGTATACGGTGCAAGAGTGTTGCCAACTCCAAAACGAAACATTTTATGATGAAGGCGTGATTTTCTTTTCTCCCTATGTTCAAGTGAAAGAAGAATGGATGAAAGAAAAGTTTGAAGCCCTAGAAAAAGAACAAAAACAACAAACGAGTGCAACTCCAGTTGTGGACAAACCAAAACAACAAAGAGATATTGTACAAGAATTAGAAGAAATACTAAAAAAGAAGAAACCAAAACCAACCGATGGAATAGGTGAAATTGGGGATGGAATGGATGATAGATAAAAGGAGAAAAAATGAACAAAGTAGTTTTAGTTGGTTGTGGTAATGTAGGGATGAGTTATGCGTTTGCACTTCTTGCCCAACCAAACCATGTAGACCAATTGGTCTTAATTGATTATAAAAAAGATAAAGCAGTAGGTGAAGCAATGGATTTATCCCACGCTTTACCATATAGCACTAGCCATATCAAAGTCAAAGCTGGTGAATATGATGAATGTAATGATGCAGATATCGTGGTTATTTGTGCTGGACGCAACCAAGAAGTAGGAGAGACCAGACGTGACCTTATTGAGAAGAATTATGAGGTGTTCAAAGATATTATTGACGAAATCAACCAAACAGATTTTGCTGGTATCTATCTAATTGCTACCAATCCGCTAGATGTGATGACTCATATTACTTACAAGTTGTCTGGATTCCCAGCACACCGAGTCATCGGTAGTGGTACAACACTAGATACAGCAAGACTTAGAAGCTTGCTTGGGGCTCGTCTTGGTGTATCTTCTAAAAATGTACACGCTTATGTTATGGGAGAGCATGGGGATAGTGAATTTATCCCATGGAACCATGTTATTGTAGGCTTTAAGTCAATTGATGACTTCCATATTTCGCAAAGTGAAAGAGACCAAATTGAAGAAGAAGTACGAAATTCTGCATACGAAATTATCAATCGTAAAGGGAATACCTCTTACGGTATTGGGATGTGTCTAGTTGCTATTACCAATGCAATACTTGAGGATAGCAATAGTATCTTTACGGTATCTACGTATGACCCAAAACACAAATGTTATTATGGACATCCTAGTGTTGTTGGTCGCAATGGCGTCAAAGAAGTCTATGATATCGATTTGACACCGGGTGATGAAGAAAAATTGCAAGCAAGTATTGACGCAATTAAGGGTGTTATGAAGACCTTAAAATAAGAAAAAAATGCTAAAAAGGGGGACACTGGTCTTCCTTTTTCTTTGTTGTAAAAAAAGAGCGAAAAAAATCGAAAAAATTGGCTTACCCTATTGACAAATGGCCAATCTTTGGTATACTACAATTACAACCAACAAAGGAGAAAATATATGAATCTAATTCCAATCAAAAAGAATTTAACACTAACATATGAAGAGTGTCTTGCAATCAAAAAGAAAGTAGACAAACAAAAAGAATTATCCAGTATTCGTGAATACGTTAGAAAAATGAAACGTAGACTTCCAATTGAGACCAATGTAGAAGCAAACAATGAATTTCCAAAATTTGTAGGCAATGGTTGGATGTACGAAATGCAACCAGAAGATGAAAATCTTTTTGAAAAAGATTTGGAAGCAGAGGTAATTGTGATTAGATAAACAAAAAGGTGTTTTACAACGAAACACCTTTTTTATTTTGTAAAAATCCTATACATTTTGTAGGTTGTATCTTAGATAGTGAGGAATCATAGTTTGGTTGCTTGTAAACTTGAGCGCACTTATAAGCAAGAAAAATAGCATGTGCTGTCTGGTGTACAAGATAAGAGACATTTTCTTTTTTTACTTTTTGTAAACTGGATAGGTTGGAGAGTGGATAAAGGTTGATGTTGGCTAGTATATGTGCATTGCCAAGTCTGGTTTTTGTGTTAAAATGATCAACAATGCATGCGCTTTGGTGGAATGTGAGTGTATTGTGATAAGGGTGGCTGGTCATGGCACTATCGAGCACGAGAGTTCCGTTGTGATACGTCTCAGTGAGATGTTTGTAAGCGGGGAGGTTGTGGCTTAAGATATTATGATCTTTGTTGCCGTAGATATGGATGGGTAGATGATAATGATTGATGAGGAGTTGTCCTACAAGAGGAGCAAAACAATCTCCCAATATTTTGCTATTACCCACACATACAATGCTAGGATTGGAATGGGTCATAAAGAATTTTGTTAGCTCGACTACCAGTCTTCTTTTACTGTCTGGATACTCAGGTGTGATATACATAAATAAGCTCTCCTTTCGTTTGTCTAGATGATTTCCACTTTTGATAGATACTATACATTCAATAATGGTATAACATGCTTACAGTTGTGTTGATATCAAAAACAATATTAAATATAACAAAAACGAAACACTTTTTGACAAAAAGCACACAATTAATCATTTAGTATAATTTGCCTTGTTTTGCTTAGACTAACAATAATAGAGGTGTTTATGAAAAAAATCATCAAAACAGTTTTACCGCTTATGGGCACATTTGCGCTACTTGGGTGTACAGAGAATGCTACGGCTAGCACCTATCTATTAGAACGTGTGTCTATGACCACTTTTCATGATGTTGCTGATATTGTGGTGCAAGGGGTGGTGGCTATTACATCATACAATACAGTAGAGGAAAGTATTGGGAGTGGGGTGTGTGTCAATGAAGCGAGCATGATTGTAACCAATGCGCATGTTGTGGTGGACAACGGAACGAATGTCCTTACGTTGTATGACGGCAGGGAAGTAAAAGCAACATTGTTGTATCGTGACGAGATTGCAGATATTGCCGTCTTACAAGCTGTAGAGAGTATTCCGTATCTAAAACTTTCTACGGATGAGCCACAATTAGGAGAACCTGTCTTTGCAATTGGGACGCCGCTGAATATGACATTGCGTCATACATTGACAAGTGGTGTAGTCTCTGCTTTGGATAGAGAGTTGGTAGTGACAGGGGAAAGTGGCAATATTGTTATGCGTGGTCTTATTCAACACGACGCAAGTATCAACCCTGGCAATTCTGGTGGCCCACTATTTAATGAAGCAGGCGAAATTGTGGGGATCAATACACTCAAAATCATTTCTTATGAAGGATTGGGATTTGCTATTCCAAGTAGTCAATTGCAAAATGTCATAAAAAAGTTGGAAAAATAAAAGGGCGCTAGCCCTTTTTTCTATTTGGTATTTGGTTTTATTTTGTGATACAATAGCAACATAAAAGGAGAATACAATGAGAAGAAGACGTGACGATGAAGAAAGAAGTGGATGGAGTATTCATTTTCATCACCATGCTATCACCGAACATGGGGATATGCATAGTAGAGGACGTAGAAGAAGTGAAAGACGTGAAGATGGAGTTACCATACAATTTCACGGTTTGGTCGGTAAAATATTTGTAGGTATTATGATTACCTTATTTGTTTTGGCGGCACTGATTACTTTACTTGTAACATTGTACAATACAGTACCTGCCTTTAGACAATTTGTCAATCACAATATTTTGCATATGCAAGAAGATGGAGGCGGTATTCCAATTGAACCTTCCACTGTTGTGACGGTGACAGAACTCAAAGACTTGGAAGTGGCTTTTTTAGATGTGGGGCAAGGAGATTGTATCCTAATTTGTTTTCCAGATGGTCGCAATATGCTCATCGATAGTGGAGACACGTCCAATGCCAACAAGAAAGTCATTGGAGATGCATTAGAGGAAAGAAATATTACACGCATTGATTATCTTCTTGCAACACACAAAGATGCAGATCATGTAGGCAACATGGAATACATCTTTGCCAATTACGAAATTAAAAAGTTTTTTAGACCAAATATTATGGCTAATGAAGACTATCTTATTGCTGAGTACAATGAAGACAATCCTACCAATCCAGTTACCGATCTATTACCAGATGATTTCAATACCGGTGCAGAAAAAGGGACACAATTATACAGCAGAGTTATGTATGATGCGTATATTGAGGAAGGGTGTGTTGTAGAGAGATTCAACAAAAATAGTGACTTTGCACATAAATTCATTTTTGAAGAACAAGAATATATTTATTCGATTGATTTTTTAACACCAGTGGCAGATGTGGATGATATAGAGTATAGTGATGCCAATGATTATTCTCCAATCATGCTTCTTACCTACGGCGAAACAAAATTGTTGCTTACAGGGGATGCAGAGACAGAGATGGAACGTGAGTTTTTAACACACTATACTAGCAATATGGATGTGGATATCTTAAAAGTGGGACATCATGGTAGTGAGACATCTACATCACAAGCGTTGCTTGATCTAGTCAATCCAGAATATGCTGTCATACAATGTGGCAACAACAAGACTTACCAACATCCACGCCAAGCAACACTCGATCGCTTGTATGCAGAAGATATCACTGTCTATCGTACAGACAACAATGGAACAATACTGTTAACCATTGAATATCGTGATTTGGACGTTGATGGGGATGTGTTTGATTTTGTACTTGCCAATACAGATTGTAGTCGCAATCACATAGGAAAAGACACTGATTATGCCAATGGTGTCTTAGCAGTCGCTTAAGAGGATGATCATGGAAAGATATCAAGAAATAGAAAGAAGTATTATTAAAAAATATCGTAAAGAGATATGGAAACCATTCGTTGAGGGGATCAACGAATATAAGATGATAGAAGACGGGGACAAAATTGCCGTCTGTATCAGTGGTGGCAAAGATAGTATGATCTTAGCAAAATGTATGCAAGAGATCCAACGTCATGGCAAAATGAACTTTGAATTAGTGTTTATCTGTATGGATCCTGGATACAATCCAGTCAACCGTCAAAAGATAGAAGATAATGCTAAGATTTTGAACATTCCACTGCATATTTTTAATACCACTATATTTGACTCTGTTGTCAATATTGATGATAGTCCATGTTATCTTTGTGCCCGAATGAGAAGAGGGTATCTATACAAGGAAGCACAAAAATTAGGGTGCAACAAAATTGCACTTGGTCATCACTTTGATGATGTGATTGAGACCATCGTGATGGGGATGTTTTATGGGGCACAGATCCAAACCATGATGCCAAAATTACATTCTACCAATCATCCAGGTATGCAACTCATTCGTCCACTCTATATGGTAAGAGAAAAAGATATTATTCGCTGGGCTAATGGCAATGATCTTTCTTTTATTGCTTGTGCTTGTAGATTTACGGAAGCCAGTGCAGAGAGGGAAGATCTATCAAAACGTCGTGAGATAAAACGTTTGATTGAAGAGTTGAGCAAAACCAACGCCTATGTCCCAACCAACATATTTAGATCGGTACAAAATGTCAACTTGTCTACCATTATTAGTTACAAAGACAAAACAGGCGAACATCATTTTTTAGATACGTATGACAACGACCAAAAACATTCATAACAACAAAAAAAGAACAGAAAATCCATTCTGTTCTTTTTATATTATTCCAAAGTCTTATCGTCATCGTCGAGTTGTTTTTCTCTTTTTAATTTTGCTTCTAGCTCATATTGTAGCATTAAGATAATGTTGCGTAATTCTTCCAATTTTTTACGCAAGATAGGGTCATTGCAATGTTTGATCAGATAATCAATTTGATGGAGTAATGCTAGTGATTTTCCAATCAATCGATTGATTTGATTCATATCTTCACTCATATGAAGGCCATATAACAATTCTGTCCACCTGCCCAAACTATCAAAATAGGCTTTTATCATATGCAATAAGATGTTACGGTACTTTATAAAAAGATTTTGTAGTTGTTGATGATGAGTATGTTTCACTTTGGTAAGCATCATTTCAACTTGTGTCAAAAGTTCACTAATTGTATACAATTGATCTAGCAGGATATTGATGCTAGGTTGTTGTTGCATGAGTGACGTTGTGTCAGCAATAGTGTCTTCACAACGGATTTGTAGAGATGCTATGGGGTACTTTTTATGATTTTCCATCATCCTCATTCTCCTTGGTATTGGATCATCTTAATTGATAGAAACTTCTGTATCTTCAGGTGACAATGCGTCAAGTGCTTTTTCAATTTTGGTGATTTGGATCTTAGTGCTTCTATTAGGATCAAGATTTTCTAATACTTCTTTCTTTTCTTGTAGTGCTCTGTTGATGGTTTTGATTTGATCTGCGTTAAGCACAACAACGGTTTCTTCTTTTTGTTTTTTCTCAGTATATGCTGGGATCTTATCAAAAGCAGGTTTTAAGTTTTTCATGTGTTGAACCATAGACACAATACGAGTATCCAACTCTAAGAATTGCTTTTCCAAATCTTTGATGTTGTTGTAAAAAAGATAGTAAGAGATATGTTGATCAAGACTGGTTTTGAGTAGACTCATCACACTTTCTTCAAAAGTAATATCATCATAAGATTTTTTCTTAGCGATAGAACTTAACAATCTAATTCTTGCATAAGCCAAACAATTAAGAACTTCATTCTCATCTTCTTTTTCAATATGATTGTTGTCTTTATAGAGAAAACTATATGTATCGATAGCCTCAACTAAGATTCTTTGTTGGGTCTTATCTAATCTTAAAGTGTATTGTAATTGTGGGATGTTTTGCATGATGCACTTCCTTTATATATATTATAGTTTATATAGTATATGACGAGTTTTTGGGTTTGTCAATAGACAATTGGGAAAAACTTTATAAAAATGATACGTAAGATAGACATTGTTCGACAAAGTGGGGGATGAAGTCTTTTGATGTGTAAAAAGAAAAGATATTGCAATGGTTTTGTATTTTGAGTTGTGGTAGACAAAAGGGAGAAATTGTGGTATACTACAACTAGAGAGGATTGTATATGATCATACAGAACAACAAAGTAATTGGGTTACATCCAAGTGACGTCATAGATGGTGTTATTACCATTCCGGAAGGAATAACAAGCATTGTAAGTGTAGAGATGTCTCTTACAGGCAATGTAATAGAAGACATGAAAGCCGAACATTATAAGACTATCGTCTTACCACAAAGTTTGATCAGTATTGAAGACTATGCTTTTCAAAATAGTGTGGTAGAGAATATTGTGTTGCCAGATGCTTGGTACACAGAAAAGACAAACGAACTAAAAGGTTTGGTCAAAATTGGTGATGGTGCGTTTTGCCATTGTCCAAAATTAAAAAAGATAGCCCCAAAAAGCGAACAAGAAGACGTGATCCGTATTCCAGCTAGTGTGGTAGGATTGTCTAAGCGTATGATGGAAGATTGTGGTGCAATCAAAAAAGTAGAATTGCCAGATCATATCTCTATCATTCCTAGTAGAGCGTTTGCTGGATGTAAAAAATTGTTTGCCATCAATTCTCCTATGGGGCTCACCAATATTGGAGAAGAAGCATTTCGTGGATGTTATACATTATTCCGTTTTGATGTGACTCCTTATGTGTTGGATATTGGGAGACAAGCATTTGCAGAATGTTATGAATTAGAAAACTTTGTTTTGCATTGTATCCCACCACACATTGGTAGTGGTGCATTAACGGGAATCCCTTATTATCATGTAGAAAAAAAGACATTACAACAACCTTTAATTATTAAAGGTAGCAAATTTATCTTATATGATCTAAAAGAGAGTTATGTACTCAGTTCTACAAGGCAATGGGAAGTAGTCAACTTGAGTGGAAAAAGCGAAATTGTTAAGACAGAAGTAGACTACCAACCATTAATATCTTGTTATATCACACAAGGTGAAACAGAAATTGACGAATTAACATGGTCTTTTGAATGGGAGTTGTCTAACAACTTACAACAACAATTGGATTATGCCCATAAGTTCAAATCAAAGAAACAAAAGCCTGGCAATCCATTCCATGCAGTTGCTTATGAAGTAGCAACAAAATTGATGGAAGAAGAGAACAATGGTAAGACAGTAGATACACATTTTTACAATCTAATAGATCAAAACAATATGAGTCGTCCAGATCGATATTGGTGGAGTGTATTCTGTTATAATCTAGGTATATTTAGAGGTGGTATTGAAGGGCAAAAGGCCTATGAAGCATTGCGTTTTTATTTCCGCAATTTGCAAAATAATGTCAACTTCCAATTTGGAGACAATCTCCATGGTATACCGATCATGGACAATGCCAATTTGAGAGAAATGTTTACCAATACACAGCGTAAAAAAATGTATAAAGGACAACAAGGAATTGCATTAGACGAAACAAAATGCAATGCCGAACGTCTTGCGATAGAAGAGAATAAGTATCATGGATTTCTCCGTGAAGTCATCAATCGTTTTGAAGAGATAGACGCAGGCAAAACATCTCATGCTGGCGATCAAGAAAAACGCAAAGTAACAGTTGACGACTTTATTGGAGCAATTAGATCGCAACTAGATTGGGTGCCAGAAGAATATAGAGAAGAGATTGATTCTGTCTTACAATACACTTCAGATAAAAAAGTCTTAGAACTTATTGTTAAGATCAAAGATATCCAAAAAGAAAAGAATATCCCTGATCACATACTAGGGCATCCAGTACAAGAACAAGATATAGAAGTCGAACAATTTGTCAAAAGTCATCAAGAAGAGTTTGGTCAATTGGCTGGAGAAATTATGGCGTCACTCGCAGATTTTACTAGCCCAGAATATTATTTTCAATTTTTAGGAAAACATCATATTGACAACTTTTTCAAAGTAGCCAAAGATGCAGATTGTTGTAGTCATTTGCTTGGTGCAGGGGCAAGTATTGGTCTTGCAACAGTGCTAGATGATAGCACACAAAATATTGTCATCACCAACAAAGACAACGATTATGTTGCAAAAGCAACGATAGAAGTATCCAAAGACGATCAGTATGCACTGATCAATACATTTGAAGTATCCAAAAAGATAGATATGGGTGACTTATCTTATATCTATGAAAAGATGATGCTAGGTGTTCATTATTTTGCTCATTTGTACAACACCTATCATCCAGAGCAACCACTGCTTTGTATCAATACAGGTACATCCAACAATGATCTGCTTACTTTTGTTAGGGAAAGAGTGAACGAGCAACAATATCCAACTATTTTGTTGCCATCTACTATAAAAGAAGAGTTTGAACAATTGGCAAAAGAAGCACGTGGAGAAAAATACAAACGATATGATGGAGATACAAAAGAGCAAGAAATGGTCTGGGTGCATCCTAATTATGCGGATAAAATTTTTGAAACAATGTTTTCAAAATTAGCAGGCAGAGATCCTCAAGAAATACTTGATCAATCAACAGAATTAACGTCACTATAAGAGGTAATCATAATGGAAAAATACGAAGAATACAAACAACAATTGCAAAGTTTGCTCGAGCGATATAGTCTTGTCCAAATGTCAATTCTTGATATTGCAAAACGTAGACAAAACGATCCAACCAATCCGGTATATATTAAGCAATTGCGTGAAACAGATGAATTGCTAATGGATCTTGTAGAAGAGATCACAGTATTGGCCAATCGTATCAACAACAAAATCTAAAGTAGCATATAGCATTACATTCGGTGTAGTGTGCCTATAAAAAAATGTACCAAATCTGGTACATTTTTTATTGCACTTTATAGTACACAATACTACTGTCATCTCTTATCTTAAAACGTGGATAACGGATAGCGTCATGATCTTTGGTTTGTGCTTTGAATAATTTTTGATAATATTTTTCTGCTTTTTGTGGAGTGTCTAATCCAAACATCTCTTTTTTGTTGAGAATGCAGAACAAATCATAGATTTGAGCATACCCATCACTCACTAATACAATGGCATCGACAACATCTTTTGGAATGTTTCCACAGCTTGCATGATCTACTGCTTTGGTGGTATCAGATACAATATAATATCCGCCAGGGCAGGATTGATTTTTACAAAGTCGTGTGGCAGTGACACAATCATGATCGAGTGTATATTTTTCAATCATACTATTGGTGTTAGGAGATGTTTGGTGAATAATCATTTGGTTGATAGTATCTAGTCGACTTGTTCCGTCAGTTAATAGTTCGGCGACAATGCCTCCTTTACTTAACAATAAGATAGGACTATCTCCAAGGTAAAAATATTCTATTCTATCATCCACGATACGAAAGATGGCAATGGTGGTACTAGGAAAATCTTCTATTGGTCTGTCTTTTGCAATGGTTTTGTATTGTTTTGCAATACGAATTATGCCTTGACGAACAATGTCTTGCAAGGATATGGTTGTATTAGATAATGTGTTTTGTAAATAAGTAGACCAAGTGTCTGCCAACCATTCTGCATCAGTTGCAAAAGTCGTGTAATGTTGAGGGACAAGAGTTGTTGCGCCATCTAAAATAAATCCAAAGTCTTTGCAGACATAACAACGGTCTTCGTTCCACTCACGACCTGGTCGAGTAAAACTATAGTAATTCATTTGTATTTCTCCGGTATCAACGCCAATCAATTGGTGTCATGTTGTGTTGTTGTAAAAAAGCATTGCATTTTGAAAAATGCTTGCAACCAAACCACCCACGATAACTAGAGAGAGGGCTTGGATGTGGGGCTTTGAGGACTAAATGTTGCGAGCCAATGAGTGGAGCAAGTTTTTGAGCGTGACTTCCCCAAAGCATAAAGACCATTGGTTGTTGTCTTTGTCCAATCAGTTCTATAATACGATGGGTGAGTTTTTCCCATCCTTTGTCTTTGTGAGAATTGGCAAGTCCACGTCTTACAGTAAGGACAGTATTGAGTAAAAGTACCCCTTGTTTTGCCCAACGCTCTAGATTGCCGTGCTTGATGCATTGTACTCCAAGATCGCTCTCAATTTCTTTCATCATATTGACTAAAGATGGAGGGATCGTCACATTTTCTGGCACAGAAAAAGACAACCCTTGTGCTTGATTAGGTTCGTGATAAGGGTCTTGTCCAATGATGACAACCTTGATATCTTCAGGTTTGACAAAATTGAGTGCATTAAAAATATTCTCTACCTTTGGGTAGACTTCATGGTTAGCATATTCTTCATTGAGAAAAGCTTGTAATTGGACAAAATATTCTTTTTGCCATTCTTCTTTTAGTAACTCGTACCAACTTTTTCTTATATTCATCATAACTCAAGTATACTGATTTTGGGCTTTGGGGTCAAATATTTTGTTTCATATTGCAGGATCTTTTGGAGATTGCGGATTATTATGGTATACTTACTAGTAAGGTGAAATTATGACATATACAAGCATCCGTGATCAGCGTAGAAGTTTTATGGAAGAATATAAAAAAGAAGATCATATTGTGCTACCAGGCAACAATAAGGTTGTTTTGTCTGCGCCACATGGAGTATCTCAAGTGAGACTTGGTAGACACAAAGGAAAAGAGATTGGTAGTGTCAATATGGTTTTGGCAGTACAACAACTCACTCATAGTTTTGCCATACTTAAGACTTGCAACAATCATGATGATGCCAATTTTGATGAATATAGTCCCTACAAAAATGCACTCAACGAAATTGTAGAAAAAGAAAAAATACAATACGTTATTGATTTTCATGGACTGGCAAGCAAAAGACCAATAGATGTCAATCTTGGGGTCAATCTGGGACACAATATTGATACCAATCCATCACTGATTGATCCACTTATACAACAATTGACAAAACATGGTTTTATCGTGTCTATTGATCAACCATTTGTTGGTGGTGGCAATACCATAGCAGGGTCAGTAAAACGTCGATATCCAGGTGTTTGGGCTATGCAGGTAGAGGTTAATTGTGCCATTACCAATCAAAGAAAAAATGCAAAACGATTTGAACAACTTGTAGATATTATAACTACTTGGATCAAAGGATTACAATAAAAAGCAAGCATAGAGATGCTTGCTTTTTTAGACTATTTTGTACCTGCAGTGATATTGTCTTTATCCCGAGCATTGAGAGTCTTGATTGGATGAGATTTTTCTTGATAACGATAATCTTGACCAAACTTATCTATATGCGCTTCAATCACCATGTGACTGGCAACACACTCCGGCTTGCAGTTGACAGTGGCTAGATGTCTAAAATATCTAGCATCTTTTGGTAAGTCTTTGGCAGGAACGTATTCTTCTTTCACAGATGTGATACCAACTGTCTTTAAGACTTCTCTAATATATTCTTTGTTTTCACCAAACTTGAGTAATTTTGGAAATTCCGGATTAGGAAGCACTTGTTTTACAGGTGTTTTTTCGTATTTTTCAAGTAGTTCGCATGCACGTTTTAGATGTGCAACTTCCATTTCAAAATGTTCTTTCCAGATGCATTTGATATACTCATCTGTTTCGTCCATCATACAACTATAGTAGAGATAACATTCAGTGTATTCGTGTAATACCCATTGTTGCAACCAAGAACAATTAGGGTCTTTGAGACTTTCGTATTGTGTGACGTGTTCTTCTTCCACCATACCAATTTCGGCAAACAGTTTTCGACCAAGGTGGTTCTTATACATTTGCGCCATATTCATATAAAAGTTCATGGTTTGTTGTTCGGCTGCCGTAATGATGCCAGCAACCAGTTTTGTATAAGGATCTGCTTTTTTGCTATTCATGGCTGGTCTTACGTTGTCGATTGGGTGACGATGTTCGTTGATAGTAGGTCTACCTGGCATGATTTCGGTAAACTTACCCACCATCATATCTGCATCAATGCCAAAATCCATTTTGAGTAAGTTGGCAAAGCGGTACAAGTGGTCAAAGTCTTCCAGAAGCGCAAAGTCTAGCGCTGCTTTGGATACTGGATCTGGTTCGTTTTGAGCAAGGATGGCAGTTAGGTCAATAGCGAGTTGTTCGTAAGCAATAGTGGTCTCTAGCATATTTTCGTTAAGTGGTTTTAAGCAACTAATACGTTTTTGTTGTTGCTGTTCTTGATTACGAATGATAGCAATCTCACGGCGCAACTCTTGATTGTTGCAGTTACGAGCAAACTGGTGTAAGAACCAGTTGGATTCAAACTCCGTTCCGTTGAGTAAGATGATGCGTGTCTTCGTATAGGGCGAAGTGGTCTTCTTATTGTATGGTTTTGGGTACATTTCGTCCCAATTCAAAAAGTAGTCTTCCACATTTTTGGTTTTGACTTCAAAAGGATTCATATTTCACCTCATTATTAGATTTCTACAATAATATTACCCAATAATGGTCGTCCTATACCAACAATGATAAGGAATATACTTATTTGCAAAGACGGTTGATGAACAACCTAATTCAGTATATGTAAAAAAGACTGACAATGTGCCAGTCTTTTTGTGTTTGATTAAAGAATTGATTTGTATAGTTTTTTGATTTCTGCAACAGACACTTCTCTTGGATTGCCACCTGTACATACGTCATTGAGAGCATCGACACTCAATACATCTAGGTCGCTTTCTTTGATACCAAGTTCGCTTAGTTTTGCAGGGATACCGACAGTCTTTTTCAATTTGTCAACAGCCTTTACTGCTTTTAGACCTGCTTCATCATCACTTAGACCTTTTGTATCAATACCCATAGCTTCAGCGATAAGTCTATATTTTGCTTTGCTAGGAGATTCTAAGTTGAACTTCATAACAGTAGGTAAAAGCATTGCGTTAGCTACACCATGAGCGATATCAAAACGTCCACCAAGTGGGTGAGCCATAGAGTGAACAATACCAAGACCAACGTTGGAGAATCCCATACCAGCGATATATTGTGCTTGCGCCATTTTTTCTCTTGCTTCACGATTGTTAGGTTCTTTTACAGCAATTGGAAGCCATTGGTAGATATCTTTGATTGCTTGGTAAGCAAACATATCACTCATGTAGTTAGCACCTTTGGTGATCATACATTCGATGGCATGAGTAAGAGCGTCCATACCAGTACTTGCTGTAAGACCTGCTGGCATACTAGCCATAAGTTCTGCGTCAACGATAGATACTTGAGGGATATCGTTAGGGTCTACACAGACCATTTTCTTTGCATTGGCAGTATCCGTAATAACATAGTTGATAGTAACTTCCGCAGCAGTACCAGCAGTTGTTGGAAGTGCGATAATTGGAAGACATTTGTTTTTGGTATCTGCTACACCACAAAGAGATACAACATCTTTGAATTTTGGATTGGTTGCAATAATAGCCATACCTTTTGCAGTGTCAATAACACTACCACCACCGATAGCAACAATGACTTGTGCTTTAGATTTTTTAAGAACAACCACACCATTTTGAACATTTTCAACGGTTGGATTTGGTTTGATATCACTATAGACAGAGTATTTTACACCAGTTTTGTCTAGGACATCAAGCACTTTTTGTGCAGTTCCACATTTGATAAGAGCTTGGTCAGTAACCACCAAAACTTTTTTATAATTTTGTTTTTCGACGATTTCGGCTAAGACATCTTTACAGCCCCAACCAAAATAACTTGTTTCGTTAAGTACGAATCTTTCCATATATTTCTCCTTTTTTGTTTGATACCATTAGTATATCCTATTTTCCATTTTATGTAAAATAAATTAATTATTTTTTCTGTCTGTCATAGAGAAAAGTTTGGAATAAGGGGAGAAGGTGGGTATTGACAATCGAACAAAAGAAAGGTACAATACAAAAGATATTGTAAAAGAATGAGACAAGAGAGGAAAACATGGAAACATTTGTATTTTTTCGTCATAGACATCAAAAAGAAAGAGAACAACTCAACCGTTCTTTTCTTACAGGCTTACCATTTAGTGAAGCGACTAAAAAGAAATTATTGTTAACGCAAGCCTATGATTTTAGAAAAAAAGTATTGGAAGAAGTTCGTACAAAACCAATGTTTAATTTGTTTGAGAATAAGAATACACTAGAATCTTTTGATCAAATGATAAAAGAAGATTGTGGAGTCACTCCAGAAGAGAAAGCAACAATCTTACCAATGTTTTTAGAGGTGAAGAAGATGGGAGGTTTTCGTGTCAATTTTATCGATGCATATGTTGTAGATGATGACGAGGTGGTGGCAGAACAAGTCTATATGATCAATAAGAACAAAGTTTTTATTATGATGATGTCTACAAAAGAGAATTATCGAAAACAAGGTATCGCTACCAGTCTTCTCGAGCAAGTAGAACACATTGTGTTTGATCAATTACAACTAGATTGTATCAGGTCAACAGCTACAAGTTATTCAAAAGGTATTTTTGAAAGTCGTGGGTATACAATATCTCCATTTGATCACGCAAAAGAAAGAGGTAAGTTTATGTCCGTAGAAGCCGATATTGGACTCACCCGTGAAGATTATCTCGCTAGAAAACAAGAGATGGGAGAGTAAAAAAGTTTTCTAAGAGAGTGGAGAAAATGAAAAAATTTGATTTGATTTGATTCAATCTATATTAGTAGATTTTTCCGGAATTGATGAGAATGGAGAATACTATGGGGATTGTATCAGTGACAAGATGGCAGATATAAAACGAATAGACAAAAGTATGCAAGACTGAAAGTTGTTTTCAGTCTTTTTTGTTTGGTTTGTTTGGAAAATGGTGTCTAGCGTGGTATACTAATAGTATATAATGCAGAGTATGTGCCTCTTATGTTTTGAGGTTAATAAAGGACATATTATATGATAGGAATTAGTTGGTTTTTTGGTTTTAATATAAAACCAAAGGAAAGAGCAAAGTTGCTTCATCGTTATGGATTTGAAAGAGTGATGACCAATGCGGATAAAAGGTTAAACAAACAAAATGGAACTATTGGGCAACAAATGAAATTATTTAGAAAATATCATCTACAACCTAGTAGTCTTCATATGACTTATACAAGGGAAGAATTACCTGCCTTTTGGAAGACGGGAAAACTGGGGGATAGACTAGAAAAAGATCTAATCCGTGATGTGAAAGTTGCTAAAAAATATGGTTTTCATTCTGTGGTGGTGCATATCACTGGAGAATATAGTAAGATAGGTATTCAAAGACTAGAAAGGGTACTAGACTTTTGCCAAAAGAAAAATATTTATCTTGCCATTGAGAATTTGGATAACCAAGATTTATTCTTAAAAGTGATGGAGAATGCAAAACATCCTTATCTTAAGTTTTGCTATGATGCTGGTCATCATAATATTTGGATGCGAGATATAGATATTTTGGATCGATATGGAGATAAGTTGACAGCTTTGCATCTGCATAGCAATAATGGTCTTGTAGATCAACATACGTTATCCAACTACGGAACAGTCAATTGGGAATATATTGCACAACAATTAGCAGAGCGTCCTACTATCAGTCTGGATTATGAACTACTTATGAAGTACTGTCCAGAAGGGATGACGGCAGAAGATGTTGTAAAACAATGTGCAAAAGATGCTAAAGAACTAGAAAGTCGAATTGCTTTTTATAGAAAATCAGTTAAATAAAGGAGATGAATTGAATGAGAATTGCGTTAATCAATGAAAATAGTCAAGCAAGCAAAAACGAACTTATATACAATACATTAGAAAGTGTTGCCAAAAAACATGGAGATAGTGTCATCAACTACGGAATGTTTGGAGCAGAAGATGGTCATAGTCTAACCTATGTTAAAGTAGGACTACTATCAGCCATACTACTCAATGCGGGAGTTGTGGATTTTGTGGTGACTGGATGTGGTACAGGGGAAGGCGCAATGCTAGCGTGTAATAGTTTCCCTAATGTTCTATGTGGTCATGTGGTTGATCCAAGTGATGCCTTTATGTTCCGTGAGATCAATGATGGCAATGCCATTGCTTTACCTTTTGCAAAAGGATTTGGTTGGGGTGCAGAACTTACACTAACTCAAATCTTTGAGCAATTGTTGTCTACAACTGGTGGTAATGGATACCCAAAAGAGAGAGTTGTTCCAGAGCGTGCTAACAAGAAGATACTAGACGAAGTGAAAAAAGTCACGCATCAAGATATGTTGACTATTTTGAAAAATATTGACCAAACTTTCTTGAAAGAAACAATCGATTATCCAACCTTTAGAGAAGATTTCTTTGCGCGTTGCAAAGAGGAAAGTATCGCAAAATACCTAGCAAAGGTATTAGGGATTAAGGAGTAAATTATGGTAGAATTTCGTACAACATTTGACGCATCGGTCACACATTATTTGCAAAAACGTAATTTCAAGAAACTTTCTTGGATGCTATGGATCTTTACAGCAGCTATGGTTTTTCTTGGTATAATGGCGATGTTGGGAGAACAGCCAGATTATGTTATGGGTGTTATTATGATCCTATTAGGTCTCTTATATATACCAGTCATTAAGTGGATTTCAAAATGGGCACAAAAGAAAGCCAATCAATCTATGCCACTCATGAGTGAGACAACGGAAGAAGTGTATCAATTTGATATAAATAAAGTAACCATTGTCCAAACAAAAGGGGATAATTATCGCGCGGTGGTAGATACAGGATATCAATATTTTTACAAAGTGATTGAGACACCAACACACTATCTATTCTATATCTCCAATGCCCAAACACACGTTATTCCAAAAGAGAAATTGACGCAAGGTACACTAGAAGAGATGGAATCTATTCTAAAAGCTAATTTTGATGAGCGCACTTGGGTTAAGAAAAACAAATAAAGAGCAATTTGCTCTTTTTTTGTTTGGCTGAGAAAATGTTTTGCGGTACTATAAAGATAGGGTGGAAAAGGGTTATGTATGTATACATCATAGAAAGCGAAGATGGTTCGTATTATACAGGGATGGCATCCAATATTGTTGTTAGACTAAGACAACATTATTTTCAAAAGCCTCAGTGTGCAAAATATACAAAAAGTCATAAGATGGTGACATTAAAGGGACTTTGGGTGATACAAGAAAGGCAAGATGCTTGTAAATTAGAGTATAGGATTAAGCAATTGACTCGTACTGAAAAACAAAGATTGATCAGTCGTCCAACGCTTTTGGCTTATGATTTTCATAGTTTGGATCATGAATTATATAAATATATAGAACCAAGCGAACAGGAAATCATTATGAATAAAGTAAGAAGTGATAGAAAAGAATAACAAAAAACGACAATAATCGTAAAAATATAGCAATTTTTATCAAATTTTGGTGTTTTGGGTCTTGAAATCTTATTTTTTCTATGTTATAATCCTTGTACTAAAAACAAGGAGTTAAGAAGATGAGAAGTATTAAAGAGTTGAATGAGATAGATTTTTGGAGAGGTTTCCTTTGGAAATGCAAAATAGAACAAGTTTCTAAAATTAATCCTCAAGACATTATGCAAATTAGTAAAGATGTTGTTGGAAAGTATGATGCAGAGTTCACCATCGAAGAAAAAGTTGTTGACGGCAAAATTGTGTATGTATCTAAAGAATTAAAACAAGGATTGCTTGCAAGCATTGCTGGTGGTCTTGCTTCTGCACTTTCTTTTGCACAAGAAGGTCAAGATATTATGTCTACATCAATCTACGTAGGTGGTACACTAGAAGGTGCAAATTATGGTTTTGATAAACTTAGTGCAAACCATAGAAAATGCACAAGAGAAGTTTTCAATGCATATAGCCAACTCCTTCAAGAAAGAGAAGAACAAACCGAACTTAATGCATAGATATGGTTAGTTATACCTAGCATGATGGAGATCTAATGATCCAGAATTTTGCAATAAAAAATAAAACCACGGAATGATCCGTGGTTTTTTGTTGTGGTTTTGGTATTGTAATCAATCAGAAGATCAATGCGTTTAACAGGAAATATGCAAATTGGGTATTGACAATTGGTCATGGAGGGGGGTATAATAAGTTTAAGATAAATAAATACTTAGGAATAGGAGTATTGAGATATGAAAGATTATACAAAAAGAAAACTTGGCTTAACTTTTCAAGATGAAAGAGTGCAATTGATGTTTGACTTCATTGCCTCAAAGGGTAGAACAAGAAGACAATTAAAAAAGATCATCAAATTAATGCCAAAAGAATGTTTGCAAAATATCATGGAAGGCAAGGACTTTTGTTATAAGGATGATGAAAAGGAAATTATTGCAACATACCATTATGACAAATTTTCAAGCGAAACAGGTCTAGGTTTAGAATACATAACAAAAAAGAAAGAATACCATTGTGTTATCCATTTCGGGTTTTTAGGAAAAGATCAAGAATTTGCGAAAAACATATGGGATGAATCTTATTTTGAGGTTGAATGTTTGTATAACAAAAAAGAAGATGGAGAGTTTGTCGATTACAAGATGAAAGGGGATCTATACAGTATCACTGGCAACAAATATTTTCTTACTAATTGCAAAACAATTTTTGGTGAGATGGAGATAACCATTTTCTATCCATACTTCAAAATGAATAGAATGAATAAGATGCTTAGTGCTCTACCTTATACTCTTGAAGAATATCAAAAAATGGATTTGGCACGTGTGAAAGAAAAAGTAGAATATAACAATGAACAAGAACAAGTAGCTACACTTTCTTTTGAAGACATGCTCACCAAAGCACAAGAAAAATCAAGCAACCATCCAAGTATGGAAGATACTGAAGAACTAACAGATACTGCAGATATGGGAGATAATTGTTAAAACGCGGAAGGAACAAAACTTGGGTTGCTAAATCTTTTGGTATGCGACACAAGGTCAAGAATAGAAATCAGTAATGTACAATTTTATAATACAGTTACAAGGTGTAAAAGGAGGAATACATATGAAATATTTGCAAAAGGAATTATTTTTCAAATGCTTTGAACATAGTACATATAATGAAAGTGAAGATAAATGTTTGATAGGATATCTTAATCAATCAAAGACAAAACTGAAAGATGTTGTAACAGGACAAATAATTGAAAGTGAGAGTTTTGGTGAATTATACCAACTAGAAAGTTTGGTAGATCTCACATATGAAAGGGAGCTAAAGGGTGGAATGATGGTAAGATCGTTTCGGGATGCGATGGCAGTTGAAAAAGTTAGATCTATATTGGAAAATCGTGTGATTGATACCAAACAAATTGCTAAAATAAAAAAGATTATGAACACAGGAATTATCAGATCACATAACGAAAGTATAAAACGTCAAAATGAAAAATTAGAACAATATGCGATAGACGAAGTAGATAGAAATTTTTAGTGCTAATTGTGTTTTGAGGAACTAATATTGACCAATCTTACAAGATTTTAATATTAACTTTGTTGAAATATTTTACAAGTTTTGGAAGTTTTTATTCTAAAGATATGTAAACAAAAGCAAAATAAAAAACCGCGGAATGATCCGTGGTTTTTTATTTTAGTCTTCAATAGACAAATCTATTTGACCATGTTTGAATTTTGGAGCTTCTCTTGAAATTAATTTTCCTAAGTATGTTTGCCATTGGATAGAATAATCTGCAACAACTTCACGAGCAGAGTTGAGTACTACCAATGTGTCTGCAGTGAAAAGGACTTTGCCGTAACCATAAGCTTCTATTGCTTCAAGTAATTCTTTGTCTTGATTCATAAAGAGTTTGACACACTTATTTGGTGCCATATCTAGGCTATTAGCAAAAACATTCACTTTTTGAGTTTGTTTTGTAATGTATTCCACACCAGGGAAAGTACGCCATGCTTTGTTTTTGGTTGTTGCAAGATCTTCAAATGCACGTTTCAAATCACTTGTTTTGCTAGGGTCTGTTACACTAAAAGTTTTTGCTTCGTTTGCAAAGAATTCGTTAGTAACACCTTCATGCCAGAAAAACAAATCATAATCCAACAATTCACCATGTTTTCCAATAACCAAATCTAGTTTTCTTGCTTTCAAAAACAATCTCAAATCATTGAAGGTGAATTTATTTTGAAGAGCTTTCATGTTATCCATTTCTTCTTGTGTTAATTTCTTAATAAATAAAGATTCCATAATTTTATCTCCTTTGTTGATACTAAGATTATACCACATAAGTTTTCATAATACAATACCCAATTTTTATTTTCCTATAGAAGATCATCTTCCTTATAAAAAACCGATTGGTTGTGCGAAAGTGAAAATTGGGTATTGACAAATTTGCTAGGGGGGGGGGTATAATGAAAGTAAGATACATTTTTTAGGAAAGAGGAGTAGATAACATGAAAGATTTTACAAAAAGAAAACTTGGTTTAACTTTTGAAGATGAAAGAGTGCAATTCATGTTTGACTTTATTGCTTCAAAAGGTAGAACAAGAAGACAATTAAAGAAGATTACCAAATTAATGCCACAAGAATGCTTGCAAAATATAATGGAAGGTAAGGACTTTTATTATAAGGATGATGAAAAGGAAATTATTGCAACCTATCATTATGACAAATTTGCAAGCGAAACAGGCTTATCTTTAGAATATATAACAGCAAAAAAAGAATATCATAATGTTATCTATTTTGGATTTTTAGGAAAGGATAAAAAATTGGCAGAAGATGTATGGGATGAATCTTATTTTGAAGTTGAGTGTTTGTACAATAAAAAAGAAGATGGAGAGTTTATCGATTACAAGATGAAAGGGGATCTATACAATATCACTGGTAACAAATATTTTCTTACTAATTGTAAAACAATTTTTGGTGATATGGATATACCTATTTTCTATCCATACTTCAAAATGAATAAAATGAATAAGGTACTTAGCAATTTGCCATATACTTTTGAAGAATATCAAAATATGGATTTGGCACGTGTGAAAGAAAAAGTAGAATATAACAATGAACAAGAACAAGTAGCTACACTTTCTTTTGAAGACATGCTAACCAAAGCACAAGAAAAATCAAGCAACGAACAAAGTATGACAGTTACTGCAGAATCAACAGATGATCTAGATATGGGAGATAATTGTTAAAAATAAAACCACGGATTATTCCGTGGTTTTTTCTTATTTATTATTGAGACATGGTATTGCAATCTGTAGTTTCAGGTTGTTCAACATAGTTGTTTGCAGAATACATGGAGATGTTTAGTGTTTTGATTTGATCAAAATCAACTTTGGTTTTTGGGTTGATTGTTTTATACAATAACGCAAAAGCAGGGACGGAGTCTGCATAATCCATAGCAGTGTATCCAAGGTTTGTTTTAGTTTGTAAGTTGGTGCCGGCTTGGATCAACATTTTCATAATTTCTGTGTGATCTTTTATACTAGCCAATATTAATGCATTTGTACCAGTTTTTGTTTGAAGATTGACGTCAGCACCTGCATCGATCAGCATTTTTACAATATTGGTAAGACCAGAATAGGTTGCTTGTATGAGTGCGGTATAGCCATCTTCATTCTGTATATTTAGATTTGCTTTTTGATCAATTAAATATTTCACAACTTCTTCGTTTCCCATCCAAGCTGCACGAATAAGAGCAGTGTCGCCTCTTTCTAATATACAATTGATGCCTATCTCTTGCACAATATCTTTGACTGCATTTATGTTATTGTGAAAAATTGCCAAATTTAGTTTATGTTCCATTGTATTCCCTCCCAATTTTAATATTTCAATTAAATTGTAACATGCTTATATATAAAAGTCAATAAATACTATCACCCTATATCCAATCTTACTTTTTGGGTTAACAATGACGTTTTTGCATGGTATAATTTTGTAAAAAAGTTTTGTTGTAGTAAAATAGTAAAGAGGTGAACAGATGAAAATGAAAAATAAATATTCAACTGGATTAAAATCGTTAATAATCCTTATTGTGGCGATTGTTTGTATAAGTATATTAGGTTTTGGTTCAATAACAAAATTTGTTTTTAAAAAATTACTTTTTACTCCTTATAATATCGTTGGAATAGTAATGACAGTAACGAGTATTTGTGGAGGATACATCAATAGAAGACAAGGACATTGGATAAAACTCACATTAACTATAATAAGTGGAGTGGTGTCTATATTTTCATTTATCTGTACAATATGTTCTTGGTTTAATGTGGATTTATTAAATATTATTTGGGAAAAAGGATTAAAACCTACGGTATTTTCAGTTGGAACGGTTCTACTATGGTTCTTAATCATAATGATAGGATTAGCAATTATTATATTTGCAGTATATGGTC
>JAZSRJ010000071.1:0-6900 GCA_045538425.1 Clostridia bacterium | reverse complement strand
TAAAAATTGTTGAATCCATAATTGTACAATTGAACACTTTCATTAAATCTATCTTGGATTTCATCACAATGAAGTACAACAGCAATCAAATCCAAATCTTGATTACTTGCCATACTTGCAAGACAGTATCCTGCCTCATCTGTAAAGCCAGTTTTTCCAGATATACACTTATCATAATATCGAATTAATCGATTGGTATTAACCAATTCTGTAACGCGCCCGCTAGGATGCACCAACTCATCCATCCAAATCTTGCTATACGTATGATACAACTCGTACTGATTGATTTCTTTTAAGAGGATTGCCGTATCTTCAGCTGTACTATATTGTTGCAATGATGGCAAACCATTGGAATTACCATATAGTGTGTTACTCATACCCAAAAACGAAGCTTTTTCATTCATCATTTTTGTAAAATTTTGTTCTGTACCAGCAATCAATTCTGCCAATACAACACTGCTATCATTTGCGCTAGCCACTACTACACTCTTTAACAAATCCCCAACGCAATATTCCATTCCAGCATCCAAAAAGGCTTGAGACCCTTCCATGCTGCAAGCATATTCGCTTGCTACAACCTTATCCTCTAAAGAAAGACTACCTTCTTCTATTTTTTCCAACGTTAGCAAAGTGGTCATTAGTTTGCAAATACTTGCAACAGGCATCTTCTTTTGCGCATTGTGAGAAGTTAAGACTGTCCCACTATCTGCATCGATTAAAATATAACTATCACTTGTAAATCCTTGCATTTCTTCTGCTAATACCATACTACGATTGGTTACCGTAAAAATTGTGACTAAAGCAAATAAAATGACTACTGTTATTATTTTTTTCATAACTACCATCCTTTTTAAGTAGGATGCATCAATGTTAGAAAAATATGTATTAAACATTAATAATTGTAATAGACACTAAAGGCAATAACAATGTTTGGATCAACAACAACACCAACATCAAAGCAACTAGTATGATCACAATCCACTTATTATCTTTTTTTGAAGTATGACAATGTGAAAGTTTTCCAAACCTTTTCACCACTTTACATTGTTTGTACCCAATAGCAAGTATCAGGACCAAGATCCAACCAAAACACAAATGAAATGGGAATATAAAAATAATTACATTCAAGAATCCAACAATGGTATGAATCAAAATAATCCCTAAAAAGCAAAAACCAAAACAATAAAAATGATACACTATCAATAAAACATCTACCAAGATCATTATTGGATGGAATTGACAAAACATAAAAACAACAATCATAATAGTTAAAGATAATAATTGCTGAACAAAATATCCCCAATTATTTTTAGGATTGTCCATAATCAATCTAATAGCTTTGCTCGGCAAATGATCCACTTCCAAATCTTTACCCAATTTTACTGCAGTCATAATTCCTGTTACAAATCCTAAAAGCGCAATGATACTAAAAAAGATAACATATCCTTTATATTCTCTAAACCATTTTCCAATCACACTTTTTGCATTATACGATATTCTAATTACATTTGCTGTCTTCATAATATTTTCCCTTATATTATATGTATTATTTTTAGACAAAAAAAATGCTAGGACAAACCTAGCATTCTATTAACGTTTTCCACCACCTTTTCGGTTGTTGATATTGATAATCTCAACCAAGAATTTGATAATTTGACGATTGGTTGGATTTGGATTAATTTTACAAAGTTCCGATTTTTGAAATTTTGGTGTCTTAACTGCTGACTTAATAGCACTTCTAATGTTTCTTTCAATATTTGCTGATTTTGAATGAAACATCAATGCAACTATTGGATAGACATGCGTTGACAACGAGTCACCCGCAAAATTTTGTTTCAAACTAACCAAAACCGCTTCTCTTAAGTACTTAAAGCCATCTAGTTTTGGATCAATCCCAAGATTCACTAATTCAGTTACAATACATTTCGTTAAATAAGCATCTTCTGCAAGATTGACAGCATTGATTTCGTGTATAATCAGCAACACCTTTTTCAAATCTAGTGTACCTGTCATTAAGTCATTAGGAGACATAATAAATATAGATTCTCTACTTATTTTTTCACAAGAACCATTACCCAAGACAATGACGATAATACCAAACATTTTCTCATAGTGATTGATAAAATCAATCATCTCATCGCTCAGATTGTTCTTGGTATTGTCTATAATAACCATAGACATGTTGGTAGAATGCAACAATGTTAAAAAATTAGAAAAATCGCATGCGACAGCTAGTTTTATTTGATGTTTTGCACCCATTCTTTTAAGGTCGTTGTATAATGCAGTATTATTTTTTGAATAGAACAATGCATTTATCAGTGTTTGTGGTTCCATTAATCATCCCTCTTCTCTTTTGTTTTTTCAAGTATAGCACTATTTTTTATAAAAATCAACTTATTTTTACAAATTAATTTATTTTTTACAAATTGTTGTTTTTCCAAAATAACGCAATGTAGATATTTTTTGTTTTTGTAAAATGTTTTTGTAAAAATTACAAAGCGTTTTCTTTCATATATTGATCTTTTACTTTATTATATCGATCAATTAGTTTTAACAAATAAAATTCTTTATCTACATTGTTAAGTTGTTGATAATACTTCTTATCAATCAATCTT
The DNA here is from genome assembly GCA_045538425.1 of Clostridia bacterium. Lineage (GTDB taxonomy): Bacteria > Bacillota > Clostridia > Christensenellales > UBA1242 > CALVJJ01. The sequence continues at coordinate 4,285 of JAZSRJ010000071.1, read as the reverse complement.
CCAATAGGATTCAGCAATTGATCTTCAATAATAATTTTTTCCACTTTTCTAACAAAAGCTTCGTCTTCTTTATCCTCTATCATAACATATTCTACACAGCCAACTTTTTTATGCATTGTCGCCATGTTTTTGTAAAAGTATGTTGACTTGTTAATATGATTCACTCTTGTATATCTTTCGTTGGAACATTCGGCAGCATTTTGTAATCTTCGTTTTGCCTGATTAGCCAAGAACTTCAACTCACTTCTCATTTTCCCCTCCACTTCACCATCATACAATAAAGCGGAATATTTTTCAAAAATATTTCCTACAACCTTTTGTAAAAACATTACTTTTCCTTGTCATTATTGTAGGAAATTGTCGAAAATAATTTTTGAAGAAAATTGCCCCTATTGAGACAACATCCAATCAATATACAAACCAAATCCTTTGGTTGGATCAGACACAAAAACATGCGTAACTGCGCCGATTATTTTACCTTCTTGAATAATGGGACTCCCACTCATCCCTTGCACTATTCCCCCTGTTTTTTCCAATAATTCTTTGTCTATCACCCTAATTACCATGCCTTTTTCTGTCGCAGAAGATTGGTAATTTGTTTTAATAATCTCTATATCATACTGACCTATCACTTTACCTTCTACACAAGATAAGATCTGTGCATAACCTGGCTTTGCAACTGATCTACCACCTACCGACATCAACGCTTTTTGTTCCAATATCTTTTCATCTGTCAATTGACCAAAAACACCATATTCTGTATTACTATCTATATCACCAATTTGATTTCGTCCTTCAACAAAAAGTCCCATCAATTCTCCTGGTTGACCCACTTCTCCTTTTTTTATACCAACAATATCTGCTTCATACAAGTCACCACCATCAATAGCAAGCGGTTGTCCATTAACCTCATTGGCAATCGCATGACCTAGTGCGCCATATTCCATATCTGGTTGCACATAAGTTAGTGTACCAACTCCCGCAACGGCATCTTTTACCCACAAGCCCAACTTATATTGATTGGTTAGTATATCCAATAACGGTTGTATTGTTGTATACCCCACAACACCATTTCTTATATACTCCACATTCACCGGTTTTGTATTATCATGAATAGCAAGCAAAGTATTAATATCTTCCATAGTGGATATCTCTATCTGATTGAGTTTTGTAATCACATCCCCAATTTTCAAATCACTACCAACTAAAGTGTCTTTCAACCCATCTTTTGTCACAACAGCATTGCTACCAACAAGCACAACACCTTTTGTGTTGAGCACAAAACCTAAAGCATTACCTCCAACATACACTTGATCGTTGTTGACCACATTGACTCTAACAGACAAAACCTTAAACATATTGAATAACTTATACCCAATCACGTATTCTTCTATTTTCTCATTTTTTTCTTCATCTAGCGCACTAACTGTGTAAACTTTGGGCACAAACACCCCTTTTTTATCTAACATTTTTTGCAATTGTGTCTTTGTGATCACATAAGTGGAACTGCTTTTTATCACTTCATCATACGGAAAAGAAAAAGCAATCAACGCAAAAACAACGCAACATATGATCCACAAACAATATTGACCTATTTTTTTCTTTGACATAAAAAAACTCCTATTGCTAGGAGTAGTTTGAGATAAAATATCTATTTTATACCATATCATTTTTGAGCATTCATCAAGTGTTGTTTGATTTGGTCAGCATCATTAAGCATTTCTTTTGCTTGCAAAAGACCATAATTCGAATGAATATCTACACCATTCATACGCATCAATTCTTGTGCAATCGCATCTTTCTCTAATACATACAAATGTGTATATGTTTTTTCTTCATCGCTGGATTTTTCAATCTTCAAATGATGATCAGCAAAACATGCTATAGAAGATAAGTGCGTAATACTAATAATTTGGTTGTTTAGTCCTAATTTATATAATTTTTGTCCAACCATCGCCCCAGTCTTTCCACCTATTCCGGAATCTATCTCGTCAAAAATCAGTGTTTTCATGTAATCTTGTGCATTCAATACACATTTGATTGCCAACATAAAACGACTCATTTCACCACCAGAAATAATCTTAGATAATGGTTTTAGAGGTTCTCCCAGATTGGCACTAAACAAAAACTCTACTTTATCTAGTCCCTTGCTTGTTATCTTATGTTCAACCTCTTCCAAACGACACATATCTGCAAAAGATACTTCAAAAGATGCATTATACATACCAAGATCTCTTAATTCCATCAAAATAGCCTGTTGCACAACTGAAGCAATATCCTTCCTAATAGAAGATATCTTTTTACAAAGATCTAGAATTGCCGCCAAAATTTCGTTCTTTTTATGGATGCATTTCTTTAGTTCTTCTTCACTATGTAGATACAACTCTCTTTTCTCTTTTGCTTGATCTAAATATTGCAATATTTCTTCAATAGAATTACCATATTTTCTCTTTAGATCTTTGATTAGTTCCAATCTATCTTCAATGATATTTAATTCATTTTCATCATAATCTAGATGATGATAATAATCTAAAAATTGTTCTTGCCAATCTTCAAAATCATAGCGAATAGTAGACAACTTTTCTTTTAGATCAACAATTGCCTCATCAATATGCGCAACTGACTGCATTTGGTTGATCATAGATTTCATCGTAGTCACCACATCGAAATGACCATTCAACTGTTGTTGCACCTGATCAAAAGCAGAATACAATTTTTCACTGTTTTGCATCAAATTACGTTTTGATTCTAAAGTTTCTTCTTCATCAACCACTAGACCTGCTTTTTCGATCTCATCAATACTATAATTCAAAATTTCAATATTGCGTGCCCTATCTGTATCTATTCCACCCAACATATCCATTTGAGCATTGACATCTCGCAAATCACTTCTTAGTTGTTCCAATTGTTCTAGTGGTTGTTGTAATTGTGATTGATCAAATTGATCTAACAACCCTAAATGATACTTTGGATCCAACAAAGATTGATGTTCGTGTTGTCCATGAATATCTACCAAATGATTCGTCAATTTTTTTAACATCCCAACAGTAACTATTTCACCATTGATGCGACATTCATTTTTTCCTTCTAAATTCATCTGCCTTGAAATAATAACTGTGTCCTCAGCTTCCATGCCCATCAAATCAAAAAATGATTTGATATGATCATCAAAGACATCCACTTCAAAAACGGCATCAACTCTAGCAAAGGATTCACCATGTTTGATGAGAGTTTTGTCCGCTCTCTCCCCAAGTACAAAATTAAGGGAGTCGATCAACAAACTCTTACCAGCACCGGTCTCACCAGTAATTATATTTAGCCCTTTTTTGAAATCGACATGACACTCAGAAATCAAAGCTATATTTTTTATCTTCAAATTGATTAGCATATAATCACCATTTTATTAATTTCAATTTTAGTATACCACAAACAAATAAAACAGTAAAACATTTGTTCTAATTTTCACAAAAAAAATAGTTGTTGTTGTAACAACTATTTTATCATATCCAATAACTTATTTTGAACAACATAAGCATCTTCAATATCACCACTAATAAGCATTACGGTATCATTACCATATGTAATCCCCATCACTTCACTGATAGCCATTTGATCAAAATAACTAGCCACCATTTCAGCTGTTCCTTTGTGAGTCTTTACCACAACTAGATTCATTGCCTTTTTAATACTTAGTACACATTGTTTGAACAAACCAGAAACTTTAGAAGATACAGCCGTTGTGCCAGAAGAAATAGTAGCATACTTATATTTACCACTTTCAGCAGTAATTTTGATCAATGCCAATTCTTTAATATCACGACTAATGGTTGCCTGTGTTACATCATAACCCGCATTTTTTAACTCATTAACCAATTCTTCTTGTGTTTCAATTTCTTTATTAGAAATCAATTCTAAGATCTTTGCTTGACGAGAATTTCTAGCCATAATCATCCCTCTTTTTGTAAAATGTATGTTTATTCTTTTTTATGTACCATAATTATACAACATAATTTATAATTATGCAAGTAGTTTTTGAATATTTATGCAAAAACATTTTTTATATTTATGCAACACTTTGAATAAATGCCTAAATTAAGCCATTATATTTATACAAAACAACTCAAAACACAAAAAAATAACCATCTAAAATGGTTATTTTTCATTAAAACATTGTCACAATTTCACTTGCAGAGTACTCTACTTTTTCTCCTGTTGCTCTCTTCTCATATTCAACAACACCATCTGCTGCACAAGTCGGAGGCCAAGCGGTCTTAGGAAGACAAGA
>JAZSRJ010000053.1:0-3254 GCA_045538425.1 Clostridia bacterium | reverse complement strand
CCAAGCACTCATGTGTAAGTTTAACTACGAACAAAAAGGATATAAGGTGTGGCTAGTCAAACCATCTATTGATACTAGATTTGCGACAGAAAAGCCAAGCGTTACTTCCAGAATTGGTCTTAGTTCTCCATGCCAAATATTTGATGCGATGGACAACTTACTAGATTTATTTCAAGCAACCAATGACCAATATTCAGTTGTTATTGTAGACGAGTGTCAATTTTGTACCAAAGAACAAATTGACCAATTAAAGACGATTAGTCTATCTGTGCCAGTCTTATGCTATGGATTGCTAACCAACTTCAAAACAGAATTGTTTGAAGGAAGTAAAAGATTGGTGGAGATTGCAGATAGTTTGATGGAAATTAAGTCTGTCTGTCGTTGTGGACGTAAAGCATCTATCAATGCACGTATTGTAGATGGTCAAGTAGTAACTGATGGACAAGAAGTGCTAATTGGTGCAGAAGAGCACTACGAGGGCATGTGTTATCGTTGTTATCAAGATAGAATTAATAAAAAAGACTCTCTATGCTAGAGAGTTTTTTTGTGGAATACTGTATTCCACTAGTTCTTTTAGCTTACCAAAGGTACGCGCTTTGTCAATTGTTTGCGAATTGACACGTGTATCCTTTTTAATTAGTAGATCACCATTGTTTGCAATAATATTTTTATTGACAATTCTATCAATTAAAAAATTATAATTGGTGATGGTTTTGGTTGGTGTTTTTAGTGGGGGTTGGCTAATGGTAACAATCTGTTCTGTGATAGGCTTAATATCTTGTATACTTTTTGGTTTCATTTGGGCTAAAGTGAATTTTTGTTTGTCCTTTACAAGTACAGTATGATGATTAAAACATACAATATCTTTGAGATTGATAATGTTGTCTAAGTTGTCAACAAAGTGGCTTATTTTGTAACAACGATTTATGCTAACATCTTTTACAAAACCAAAGTATTTGCCATAAGGAGATATGATTTTGTCAAAAATAGGATTAAAATAGCCACTAATCTCAAGCATTAAGTTTTCATATGGTTGCAAGGCACTAACATTTTTTATAGTAACATAATCCTCTCCAAAGTGAAAGATGGCGTCTACTGAGATGACGAATTGTTGATAATCATCTTCCTCTGTTATGATAAGATACTTTGCTTTTTTTGTTTTATTACAGAATAAGATATTGGTCACGATACCCACTGTTTTCATCTCAAATAAGCTTGTTACAGGTTTGCCGATTTCGTTGCTAATAAAATACATAGTTGCCTCCAAGATTTATTAAAAGTATATTCTATGCTTTTTTCAAATAGAACGATTTGTTGTTTTATAAAAAAATATTATTTTGTAATTTTTCGTTTTGAGCGTGCAAAAAAATTGATATTCTTGGTAAAAATTGATACAATATATCAATTACATGACAGGATTTTGTTGTGGTCAAAAATAAAAGAAGAGGTATAGATGGGGATTCTTACTAAGATTTGGAATTTTTTTGCTAGTCCAATAGTCTTAAAAAAAGAAAAGCCGGAAGAGTTGATTGTTCCTGTAAAATTTTCTTCTGGTAGACTCAAATTGAATAAAAAGATTTTTGTACCACAAAACTGGTATTTGGTTTTTTGTGTGGGAGACAAGCCTTGCGATGTTTTGTCTGCTGGGCAATATCGTGCCAATGAAAATGATATTCCAATTGTGGTCCGTGCATCTAAGTCGCTTCGTCCCAATGGAAGAGGGAAGGTGAAACCTTGGATCAAGTGTTCAGCCTATTATGTTCGTGCTTCAAAAATTAGTAATTTTAAGTTTCGAGCAGGATTGCCTTTTGTTGTAAAGAATGAAAATATGGGCAAGGTGAAAGGAAAAGTTGAAGGTAGTTTTTCTTGTCAGGTAAAAGATCCTAATCAGTTGTTAAAATGTGTTTTTGCGGATGTTTTTACCATTAATCGAAAAGCTGGAATGCAATTTGTCTGCAATTTGTTGGTGGACGAAATTAATCGTACCATTGAGGAGAATCAATCTTATTTTGAAAAAATGCTTCTTCAACCAGCCTTCTTCAATGAAATACTAAACCAAAAAATTGTATCTAATATGTCAACCCTTGGTGTTGAGGTGAGTGATATTCAAGTTGTTTCTATGAGTCTACCTAAAAAGACACAAAAAATTGTGAATGACTTTTTGGTGGAAGCAGGGGCTAGTTATGTTGCAGATTATGTTGTGGGTCAACAAGGTCAACTGATCGAAGAGATGGATGAAACAAAAGTGGATCAACTCATAGAGCAAGCGCCAGAAGAAGAACAACCTGTGACTGAAGATGGTTTGAGAAGTATTCTAGAACAGACGGTTGCACAAAAACCAAGATTGTTTGACCAAACAAGCAACGAAGATACGTTTTTTACCCACTCGCAAAAGGAAACGAGTGAAGTTTTGGATCAAAGATCCAATAACTTGCAGGATTTAGGTAGAAGAGAGAATTTGGAAGATTTTTCTTCCAGACGATCGGTATCTCCTTTAGATTTGGATCAAAGAAGTAGAGATCGGGATGTTGATTTTGCTTCAAACAATAGAGATCGAGGTGTTAATATGCAAGATTTTGCATCCAACAACAGAGATCGAGGTGTGGGATTAGATCCATTTGATCGTAGACGCAATGAAGATGCAGTAATACAAGATCGTCATCCATTTGGACGTGATAGAAGTGTTGAGATGGATGATGTTGCAACAAGAAGAGAGGGGCTAGATTTTGGCCGCAATAGAGATCTTGGTGTAGACAATGCTTTTGATAGAAGAAAAGGTTTGGATATGTCTAGTGATTCTATGCGTCGAGGTGGCTTAGATTTTGAAGATCGAGGAAGAAAAATACAAGATAGAGCATCTAATTTGGATTTTGGAACTCGACGAAATAGTGGGGTAGAGGAAAGAAGACAAAGAGCAATCTATCCTGAACAAGAACAACCAACAAAAGATATATTTGCCGGAACGAGCGATAAAAAACAATGTAAGTTCTGCGACAGGTTGATTGGAGTAGAATATCAATTTTGTCCATTTTGTGGGTTTAAGCAAGGAAAATAGGAGGAAATTATGGCAAAAGTAAAATTAGCAAAAGACTATACAAAAAAAGGTAAAAAGTTCAAGAAAAATATGACAATTGGAGAGGCTTTGCAATTGGATAGCAATGTTCCAGGTGTGCTTATGGGATTTGGAATGCATTGCTTCAGTTGTCCAATGAGTCAAATGGAGACACTAGAAGAAGCTGCTATGGTGCATGGTG
>JAZSRJ010000016.1:0-4285 GCA_045538425.1 Clostridia bacterium | reverse complement strand
GTATCCTTCGCCTATTTCTGCAATTGCTTTTTCATAATCATTTTCGTCGTAGACGTAGATTTCTTTGTTTTTCTTATATACTTTATATAGTGGTGCGATAGCAACATACACGTGACCTTCGGTAATCAATTCTCTCATATAACGATAGAAGAATGTGATCAAAATAGAACGAATATGTGCACCGTCTTGGTCAGCATCGGCCATGATGATGACTTTATCAAACTTCAATGTATTGATGTTAAAATCAGATTCAATACCAGTACCAATCGCAGCAATAATGCTTCTAATTTCTTGGTTTTCTAATATTTGGTTGATACGTTTTTTCTCTACATTTAATGGTTTTCCTCTTAGTGGTAAGATAGCTTGGAAAGATCTATCTCTAGCTTGTTTTGCACTACCACCCGCACTATCACCCTCAACAATAAACATTTCGTTTAGTTGTGGATTGCGTCCAGTACATGGACTAAACTTACCTGTAAGAGATTCGCCAGCAAGACTATTCTTTTGACGAGCAACTTCTTTTGCTTTTTTCGTTGATTCTCTAACACGTGCAGCACCTTTTGCTTTTTCTACAATTGCACTAATGATAGATTTTGAAGATTTTGCTTGTGCAAATTTCATCAATGCATCATATACAATATTTTCAACTTCTGGTCTAGCTTCTGGGTTACCAAGTTTTCCTTTGGTTTGACCTTCGAATTGCACGTTCTTCATCTTAATCGCAAGAACACCCATAATGCCTTCACGATAATCTTCTCCTAGCAGATTAGACTCTTTTTCTTTAAGAAGTCCAAGCAATCTTGCGCTATCGTTGAATGCACGAGTAATAGCACTCTTAAAACCAGTTTCGTGAGTACCACCTTCCCCTGTTGGAATGTTGTTAACAAAACTATAAACGCAATCGTTATAGTCTGTCGTATACTGAATAGCCGCAACCAACTCTACAACATCAGATTTTCCTTCCATATAGATTGGTTCTTTGAATAGCGTATTTTTTCCTTCATTGAGATATACGATAAAATCTTTCAAACCATCTTCAAAATGATATACAGCAGTCTTGTATCCTTCTTCTGTTTCCACATTCTCATCAATCAAGGTAATATTGACCCCTTTGTTAAGGAATGCCAGTTCTTTTAGACGTTTTGCAATAGTTGGAAAATCAAAACGTATATTACCAAAAACTCTAGCATCTGGCATGAAAGTTACTTTTGTTCCTTTCTTTTTTGTTTTGCCAACAACAGAAAGTGGAGCAACTGGCACACCGCCACTTACTTTATTTTTAGATTTTTCAACAGCACGAAACTCCATAAAATATTCTGTTCCATCTTTGTAGACAGATACCTTCAACCAGTCTGACAATGCATTGGTAACACTCGCACCTACACCATGCAAACCACCAGAATAACTATAATTTTCGTTGTTGAATTTTCCACCAGCATGCAATTGGGTAAAAACAACTTGCACACCACTCACTTTGAGTGTTGGATGTTTGTCTACCGGGATACCACGTCCATCATCCTCTACAGTCACAGAATTGTCTTTGTGTAATGTCACCGCGATATTGTTACCAAACTTATTACTAACTTCGTCCATTGCGTTATCAACAATTTCCCACAATAAGTGGTGCATACCTTTCGCTCCAGTAGTACCAATATACATACCAGGTCTAAGTCTAACAGCATCAAGTCCTTCCAAAACAACAATGTTCGAACTAGTATACTCTTTTGCCATAAATCCTCCAATGTAGCCCAAAAATATTTATTTTCCTAAAAAGTATACCACAACAAAACAAAAAATAAAAATACTTTTCCCCTTTGTTAAAAGTTTTTTCTTATTTATTTTTTGAGTAAACAATCAACCTTTTTGCATATTTATACACCGGTTTTGTATATTTATAATGCAATAATTTAGTAAGAATTGACATATACTATACCAATGGAGGAACTATGAAAATTGTACTCACTGGTGGCGGTACAGCTGGACATATTGTACCCAATCTTACACTTGCAAAACTACTTCACAAAAGAGGTCACGAAATCCATTATATTGGTAGTACGAATGGCATGGAAAAAAACTTGGTCGCACAATACCCTTATATCACCTATCATGGTATTATTTGTACAAAACTCATCCGTGCCTTAACACTTAAAAATCTTGCCATACCCTTCACCTTAATGAAAAGTATCTTTCAAGCAAAAACCATCTTACAATCTATCAATCCAGATATTATTTTTTCTAAAGGTGGATATGTAGCTTTGCCCGTTGTTTTAGCAAGTAGAGGCATTCCTATTGTTGGACATGAAAGTGATTTGAGTATGGGGCTTGCCAACAAAATCATCTACAAAAAATGTACTAAGATGTGCTTCACATTTGAAACAACCGCTAAAAAATACCATAAAAAAGGTGTTTTCACAGGTAGCATCTTAGATAACAACTTACAACACGGAAGCAAAGAAGCAATCACCAAAATTCATCCAACCTCCCCATCAAAACGCAATCTACTAATCATGGGAGGAAGCCTAGGGGCAACAAGCATCAATCAATTAGTCAATCAACATATAACAACTATTACCCAACAATACAATGTGATACATCTTGTAGGAAAAGGCAAACAATCCAACAATACCGCACCCAATTACACACAAATAGAATATACTGACCACATACAAAATTATTATGCATGGGCAGATGTCGTAATCACTCGAGGAGGCAGCAACGCAATACATGAAATCGCCTATACATCAACCCCTATGCTTATTATTCCTCTTCCAAAATCATCTTCTCGTGGAGACCAAATTGATAACGCAAATTATTTTGAAAATCATGGACTAGCAAAAGTACTTTTGGAAGAAAATTTGACAATTGAAAAGGTTATGTCTAATATTGATTTTTTGTATAAATATGCAAATAAATACAAAGAAAGCATGAAAAACTATGAAATTGGAAAAGCGACTGAAAAAATTATTTTATTGCTAGAAGAACTTGCCAACAAAAAAACATCTTCCGAAAAGTAAGATGTTTTTTATATTTTATCGAACGTTTGTTTGACAAATGTTTTATTTGTGTTATAATAATAAAAATAGAACATCTACAACATTATATATCATAACGGAGGCCAATATGAAGTTGGATATTTTGCTCAGTATTATTCTTATACTACTTCGCAAAAAAGTACCCGCAAAAGATTTGGCTTCTTATTTTTCACTATCGACTAGAACTATCTATCGATATCTTAGCATCCTTGACACATGCGGAATACCTATCCAATCAAAACCTGGACGCCATGGCGGTATTAGTATTCTCAACACATTCAAACTTGGTGGACTATATTTTACACAAAACGAAAAAATAAGCCTCCTTAGTCTAATCCCCTATATCCCTATCAAAGATATTCGAGATAGTTTAATCAATAAATTATCTTTAATTTAATAAATATACAATACTTTTGTATTTTTATACAAAAAGGATGATGCCGGTATCATCCTTATTTTTTTAGTTTTTTCAAAGCAGATTCTTTTATGTTATCTATTATTTTCACCGCGTACTTTTGTGACTGATTTTGCGATCTTCTTCTACCTTCACTGATCAATCTCTCAACAAGTTCTTTATACGGTATATCAAATAAATAATAAGCTAGTGAACCTGGTATATTATTAACTTCGTTAAGATATAACTTCCCACTCTCCTCATCAATCATAAAATCCATTCTAACAACCCCCATCAATCCCCATTCTTGATAGATTCTCTCTGCCATCTGAAACATTTGATTTTTTTGCTGTTTTGTTAGTTGTGGATTCAGTATTCTACGTTGTCCTCCCATACCATCTTTTGTGCCATTTTGGTATTTGTCACTAAAAGACAATATTTCCTCTTGTTTTAATGGTTGTTCAAGTTGTGAATAATACAACTCTGATTGATATTGATAAAGCGCCAAATTAACCTCTTTTGCATGCTCTATATATCGTTGAATTAGTAATTGGTCATCAAAAGAAAAACTCTCTATTATCACCTTTATTAAATCTTCTTTCGAATACACAACACGTATCCCTATACTGCTCCCCAATGTACTAGGTTTTACAATGCATGGAAATCCTATTTTCTTTTCTACCTCTTCCACATACTTTTCTTGATTGTGATGATATCTTGCTTTTGTTAAAACAACAAATGGCAAACGTTTTATCCCCATTCCAACCAACATCCATTCTGCATATGCTTTGCTTTGCGTCACAACACTTCCCATGAGACTACTACAACTATAAGGAATATCTGCCATCTCCAACAATCC
>JAZSRJ010000090.1:0-3651 GCA_045538425.1 Clostridia bacterium | reverse complement strand
TCCACAGATTCCTGACCAAACATATTGTTTTTTGTCAGCAAAATAGATCACAAGGATTGTAAGCAACATAAAAATAGATTCTGTATACATTGAGTAAAAATATACCATTATTTGGTTAAACACAAATAATACAATGATAATCCACCAATATACAGGTTTGTTATGTAATCTTAAATATCTTACAAGCATATACAAGAAAAACACAAAAAACACAAATGACAAACAGCAACCAATCACATTAGGTGATATGCTCTTAAAAGTTATAATATAGAAAAATTTTATTAATAATGGATACAATGGGAAAAAAGCATATACCCCTTTGGCATTCCAACAACCAAAAACATATGATCCATTAAGATTTTCGAACATTGCGGTATTACCAGAATTATAATACCCGTTACGTACAATAAAATCATAATATGCTGAATCTAAACGGAAAATAGATACAAAAAAATTCGCATCTTGTTTACCAAACAGATACGCAACAAACCAAAATGCCAACAAAAACACAAATCCTGCAGCAACAATTGACAAGGATATAAAAAAATCTTTTTTCCTTTGAGACATTTTCCCCTCTTAATTAATATAATCTTAAAGAGTATAATAAATTCGACAAATATTGTCAATGATTTTCGTTGCAATAACAATTTTATTTTGCTATACTAAGAGCATTGGAGAAACAAATGAAAAAAATCTTTAATTTTTGTAAAAATCACTCATTAATATGTACGTTATTCTTGGTGCTTATATTGTCAATCATGGCATCATTCCCTACCTTTTTAGGAGATATCAATGAAGTGCTTCATAGTGATGATGGCATGTATCATATTGGGAGAATTATGGGTATAGCTGAAGGTCTCAAAGGCGGACAATTTCCAGTTAAGATTTTACCAAATACGCTCAATGGTTATGGATACGCCTCTCCTCTTTTTTATCCAGATGTCTTTTTATATATCCCTGCCTTTTTAGTACTAATCGGTATCCCAATCAAGATTGTTTACATACTATTCTCTCTTGCTATTGTAGTTATAGCTAGTTGGTTATTCTGGATACTTGCTAAAAAATTTAGTTCCAATACTTTATTTTTATGCTTATCTACTATTTTATTCAGTGTCAACCAATATTTCTTCGTGGATATATTCTATCGCTCCGCTTTGGGTGAATCACTTGCTTGCGTATTTTACATGGTATTATTTATTGGAATCTATAACATGGTAAAAGAAGATTTTTCAAAACCTTGGATTATCTTAATCGCTATGGTAGGTATTGCATTATCCCATACTATTTCGCTTGCCATATCCGCCATCTTCTTAATTGTTATCGTATTGTGCAATGCAAAAAAATTATTAACCAAAAAAGATTTCTATAAGAAAATAGGAATTATTATCCCTGTTTTCATATGTTGTATTGCTTATTTTTATGTCCCATTATTAGAATTGATGATGGATGCAAAATATCAACTCAGCAATCCTTGGACAAAACCATCATTAAAAACAGTCAATTTCAAAACCTATTTTACACAACCATTTAGTCTTGGAGTATTGATATTAGTTGCAATAGTTTTTAGATTTTTTATCAAAAAGACTGATGAAAACAAACAACAATTAAAATGGATTGATATTGGGTTGATATATACCATAATCATCCTCTTCTTATCTTCTTTCCTATTCCCTTGGTCTTGGTTTGATTCCATTTTTGGTTCTATCCAATTCCCTTGGAGATTGTTTACACTCACCATCGCCTCTACACCATTGATTATTATGGGTGTATTCAGTCTGCTAACCAATCGATTCAAATACTTTTCAATTATAGCAACCATTGTCACTGTTCTTTTAAACCCTCTTCCACGCTTTGATTTGCTCTATGATACTTATGATCCTATTACACATGATTCAGTCGGTGCTGGAGAATGGGTTACAATTGATGAATCCATCCAATTTGAAAATCAAATAGAACATTATCTTACAGACAATCAAGTATACAACAGCAATGGGAATGCTATTGAGTATAATAGAAAACCTAATACGGTTACAATTTCATTTGAAAACAATACAGCAGATGATTATTATTTGGTTCCTTTGATTTATTACAAAGGATATACTGCAAAACTCATAGATCGTAATGGTCAACAACATCAATTAACGATTCATCGTGGAGACTATGCTAGAATCAAAATAGATAATATAGACATAGAAGGTACCATTGTTGTAGAGTATGAAGGAACAACGATCCAAACTGGTAGTTTGATCGTTAGCAGTATTGCTTATCTTGGCTGCATCATTATTCCAACTACCCTATATCTTAAAAAGAAGAAAAAAGAAAAACAACCAGAATAGTCTGGTTGTTTTTTATTAGAAAAGACCGATCATTTTCGAAAAATAATATAAAATAACTAGTATCATAAAAAACTCTTCCTTATTTCTTCTATCGCTGTCTTTTCAAGCCTACTAACTTGTGCTTGGCTAATACCAATCTCTTCACTTACTTCCATCTGCGTTTTCCCAATAAAATAACGATACATAATAATTTGCTTTTCCCTACCCGTCAACTTTTTGAGTGCTTCTTTTAGATTAAGTTGTTCGATCCAATGATCTTGACTACTACACTCATCAGATACTTGATCCATTAATGTAATAGATTCGTCATCATCTGCCCCAACAGAATCACACAAAGACAAAGGATCACTAATAGCATCTAGAGCTACTGCTACATCTTTTACATCCAACTCTAGCACTTTTGCAATATCTTCTACTTTGGGTTCTGATTCTTTTTCACGAATAAGATCTTCTCTTACTTTCAAAGCCTTATATGCTGTATCCCTTAGACTTCGACTCACTCTCACACTATTATTATCTCGCAAAAATCGTTTAATTTCCCCTACAATCATTGGCACAGCATACGTAGAAAACCTTACATCTAATGATATATCAAAGTTGTCAATGGCTTTCATTAGCCCGACACATCCTACTTGAAAGATGTCATCCATACTCTCTTTTCGATTTTGAAATCTGCGACACACACTCAAAACCAGTCTCATATTAGCAATCGCAAATTGTTCCCTAGCATATTCATCACCATCTTTTATTTTTATCATCAGTTGATACTGTTCTTCCGCCGAAAGTTTTGGCAAAGTCGCTGTATTAACACCAGCAATAACTACTTTTCCTGACATAATTACTCCTTGTTATAGTAAGGAGTTTTTCCAAAATATGCCAAATTATTCCTTATTTTTGTCAAAAACAATCATTATTCTAGCATATGCTTTGTTTTGATCTATGCAAATTGACAAAAAATAGGATATTACGTACAATATCCCATTTTGCATACTACCAAGATTTAAGCATATTTATTCATTTCTTTTTTAATTCTTCCCACAATCTTTTTTTCCAATCTACTAATATAACTTTGACTAATACCTAAGTTGTCCGCCACTTCTTTTTGTGTTTGTTCTTCATATCCTCTAAGGCCAAATCTAAGACACATAATCTCTTGCTCACGATCAGACATCGAATTGATCACATGCCACAAAATTTGTTTTTCTGCACTTTGTTCAAAATCTTCTTGAGGAGTATCCATTTCGTCTTGCATGACATCCCCCAAAACCAATTCATTTCCCTCTCCATCCACACTCAATGGTTCATCCATCGATAC
>JAZSRJ010000092.1:0-15619 GCA_045538425.1 Clostridia bacterium | reverse complement strand
AGGAGAACCACTTGATAACTTTGACAATGTTGTTAAGATTTTACAACTAGCAACTCACAAAGCTGGGCACAAATTTAGTGTTCGTAATATATCTTTGTCTACATGTGGTATTCCTCATAAGATCACAAAACTGGCAGATCTAGGCTTAAGTATTACTTTGTGTCTAAGTCTACATGCAAGCAATGATACGGTAAGACAACAAATTATGCCAATTGCTAGACGTTATAATATTGCAGAATTGATGCGTGCTCTTCAATACTATTATGATTCGACCAATCGTAGAGTCATTATTGAATATGTGCTCATTGATGGTGTTAATAGTCATGTTGAACAAGCAAGAGAACTTGCTAACTTATTGCAAGGCCTGCCTTGTCATGTCAACTTAATTAGACTCAACCCAGTACCAGAACGTGGACTCAAAGCAGTCAACGAAACAGTGGCAAAGACTTTCTTGTCTATGCTTGTTCGTAATGGTATTAGTGCAACTATTCGTCGTACGACTGGTGATGATGTAACAGGAGCTTGCGGACAACTCCGTATTAGCGAAATGAAAGAAGGTAAGGAGCAAGGCGAAGCATAATGATTGCACGTATTGTAAAAGGAATGGGTGGTACTTATTTTGCCTATCTAGATGATGAGCTTGTTGAAGTGATCCCAACCGGAACAATTAGAAAATCAAAATTAATTATTGGAGATAAAGTGGAGGTCGAAAAAGACCAATATTCGACCAAATATGTTGCAACTAAGGTTTTGCCTCGAGCCAATCAACTTGTGCGCCCAAAAGTGGCTAATGTGGATCAATTGGCTATTGTAATTGCACCAAAACCTGCACCAGATTATTTGCTTGTCGACAAACTCATTGTTTGTTGCAAACAATACCATATTCGACCATTGCTTGTTATCAATAAGGCCGATTTGCCACATACAGAACAATTATGGCAATCCTATAATGGGATTGTGCCAATTGTGAAAGTTAGTTCGGTTTCAAAATCGGGATTTGATCAATTATTAGATGAGATGAAAGGAAAAGTTACAGCTTTTGCGGGACAATCTGCTGTAGGAAAAAGTACGCTAATCGGTAATCTTTTTCAATTGCAATTAGATACGGGCGAGTTAAGTAAAAAGCTGGATCGTGGCAAACACACAACACGTCACACGGAATTATTCCATTGTGGGAATGAGATTTGGGTTATGGATACGCCAGGATTTAGTCTTTATTCGTTAGATGGTGTAGAAAGCGCCAAATTACAGGATTTTTATCCGGATTTTACGCCATATAGACAATGTCGATTTGCTAACTGTGTCCACACAACAGACAACGTACAAGTTTGTGGTGTGCGTCATGCTGTAGAAGAAGAAAAAATTGATAAAGATAGATATCATCGTTATTGTCATCTATATCAAGAAATCAAAAATAGAGAAAATATCTATTAGGGGGATCTATGAGATTATCTGCTAGTACCAATCCACCAAAAGAAGACCAATTGCTGGAATATGTTAAAGAATTGGATTGTTTGGGTGTAGACATGATTCATTGTGATGTTATGGAAGCGGATTTTGTGTCCAATACGTGTCTTAATCCATCTATTGTAAAACAGATCAAGTTGCACACGACTTTGCCTTTAGATGTCCATTTTATGGGGTATCCTGATCAAAAGATAGTAGAAGATTATCTTAATGCTGGTGCCAATATTTTGACTCTCCATGCTGAGACAATTGCTTTCAAGGATTGGAAAAAGTTGCATGACATCATTCATCGTGAACATAGACTTAGTGGTATTGCTATCAATCCAACAACGGATATTGATGCAATTCAACCATTTTTACCATATATAGACTTGGTTTTGATCATGAGTGTTGTACCAGGAAAAAGTGGTCAAACTTATCTCGATAGTACTAATGAAAAAATCCAAGGAATGATTAAAAAAATACGACCATATAATATATTGGTCGAAGTGGATGGAGGCGTCAATCTTGGGCTTGCCAAACAGTTGAAAGAATTGGGTATTGATGTTGTTGTTATGGGTAATGCCTTATATAAAGCAACCGATCGACAAGATTTGATAGATGGTCTACATCAATTAGGATAAAACTTAGCACAAAACATGGCTGTTTTGCATATATATCTAAAAAGACTAATTTGTAGGTGATATATATGACTATTATGTGTTTTCGTTTACCAAAATTCTTTAGACCAATATTTCGATTCTTTATGAAAAAACAATAAAAAAGGGAAGTGTAACATACACTTCCTATTTTTATATTAATTATCTTTTTTTAATGTCTTCAAACATTTTGTGCAAATATATTCTTTTGTCAACTTACCATCTACTTCAATAGACTTCTTTTGTAAGTTAGCACCCCATGTTCTACGTGTTGCAATATGAGAATGGCTAATTTGATTACCACTAGCAACTCTTTTACTACAGATATAACATTCTTTTGCCATTTTGAGTTCACCCCCAAAAAAAATTCTTATCTTGTCATCGAAAACTATTGTAGCAAAAAAATATTAGAAAGGCAAGAGAAAAATGATAAAAAATATATTATTTTTACTTCATAATTCAAAATATTCTTCAAAATTGTTGCAAAAAGGTTAGGTTTGATGTACAATATCAGTGTAACTGTATAGTTATGAGTATGCCAAGAATAGGCATAATATAGTAAAAGGAGGTTATCCTATGGCAGTTAAGACAATTAACGGTTATGGTCAAATTACAATTACCAATGAAGCCATCGCTATGGTTACATCCCATATTGCGAAAGAATGCTATGGTGTTATTGATTTGGTTGCAAAACGAATAACTGATAGTGTGTCCGAACTTATTAAGAAAAAACCTCTTGCAAAAGGTGTTAGGGTAAAGACAAAAGCTAATCACATTAGTATCAATCTTTATGTTATCATCAAATACGGTGTGAATATTAAAGCCGTAAGTGAAAGTTTAAGAAAATCAATCAAATACGAAATCGAACAATTCACCGGCATGATTGTTGACGATGTCAATATTCATGTAAAAGGTGTTAGAATATAATCCGGTCAAGGCTACGTTTGTCCAGTCTTGATTGGACAAGCAAAGAGGGAGCTTTGATCTGTAGTATCAAAGGAGTTAATAATGCAAAAGAATTTTAATAGCACCACACTAAGAAAAATGATTATCGCTGGTGCAACCTTATTAGAAGAAAATAAAAAGTTTATCGATAGTCTTAACGTATTCCCAGTACCAGATGGAGATACGGGTACCAATATGACACTTACCATTAAAAGTGCTGTTAATGAAGTTAATAATTGTTTAGAAAATACTTTCCCAGCTATTGCTGAGGCTTTGTCTCGCGGTGCTTTGAAAGGTGCTAGAGGTAACTCTGGTGTTATTTTGTCCCAAATTTTGAAAGGTATGGCATCTGTTTTTGCTACATCCAAAACAGATATTACACCTAAAGTTTTTGCCAAAGCGATTATGGAAGGTAGCAATGTTGCATACAAAGCTGTTACAAAACCTAAAGAAGGAACGATCTTGACAGTCATTCGTTCTATGGCAGAAGCTAGTGCTCAAATTGCTAAAAAGACAACAGATATTGAAGAATTTTTACATGATACAATCTCTGCCGGTGAAGCTACTTTGCAACAAACTCCAGAGATGCTTCCAATTTTGAAGAAAGCAGGTGTAGTAGATGCTGGTGGTCGCGGACTTATTATTATCTTTACAGGCTTCTATAAGGTTCTTATTGGAGAAGAATCTTTTGATTTTAATATTGAAGAGTTATCTAATCATACGACTGATTATGCAACCAACAATGATTTTTACATCAATCTTGAAAATTTGGCAGATATTCCTTTCCAATATTGTACAGAATTCATGGTTACACACATGAAGAAAAAGACAACGGAAAGCGATATTGACAAATTAAGAGAAAGACTTGTTGCTCTAGGTGATAGTGTTGTTTGCATTGGTGATCTAGAACTTGTAAAAGTTCACGTACATACCAATGAGCCTAATATTGCTCTTGGATACGCACTAGAATTAGGTGAAATTATCAATGTTAAGATTGACAATATGGTCGATCAAAACAGAGAATTGAAGAGAAAAGCCAATCAAGCAAAAGAAAATTTGAAACAATTTGGCATGATTGCAGTAGCTCCTGGAAAGGGAATTGCGAATGTCTTTAGTGATCTAGGGGTTGATGCATGTATTGAAGGTGGCCAAACAATGAATCCATCTGCTAACGACATTGCTAAAGCCGTAGATGGTGTACAAGCAAAAGAAGTTTTTGTCTTGCCTAACAACTCCAATATTATTCTTGCTGCAGAACAAGCAAAATCTCTTACAAGCAAGATTTTACATGTTATTCCTACAAAATCTATTCCTGAAGGTATTACCGCAGCACTTTCTTTCAATCCAGAAGGAACTCAAGAAGAAAATATTGAATCTATGAATAGTGGTAAAGATAGTGTTACAAGTCTTAGTGTAACTTATGCTGTAAGAACAACTCATATGGATGGATTTGATCTTACACAAGGTGATATCATTGGTCTTGATAACAAATCTATCCTATCAAAAGGTGTCTTGGTTAATGATACAACTTTAGATCTTATTGCAAAAGCAAAAAATGATGACGTAGTTAATATTACTTTATTCTATGGTGCTGATGTAAAAGAAGAAGAAGCAACTGCTCTTTGTGAGAAATTGCAAGAACAATATCCTGATTGTGATGTTTCTATTGTGGAAGGTGGACAACCAGTATATTACTATTTGATTAGTTTAGAATAATGAATAATTATACAAAAAGACAAGGATAACTTGTCTTTTTTATTTCCAATATTTGCCTTGCTTAAAAGTGTATACAATCCTCCAATCTGTCAAAACTATAAGTAACAACAAGCATATCTATCTTTTGTTTGTTGGAAAAAAAGGAGGTGACAACTATGCCAAGAACATCAAGTTCTACTTCAAAAACGACAAGTAAAACTTCTTCTTGCAAAGGTTGCGGTAGTGCAACACGTCGTAGCAATACACGTACTGAAGCTACTAGCGAATCAGCAACTAGAACATCTAGTCGTAAATCAAGTGCAAAAACTGGTAGTACATCTAGAAGTACCACTTCTAAGGCAAAATCTTCAAAATAATGGTTTTGTATAAATATTCATGATCGTTTATGAATATTCTATTATTATCAGTAAAATAGTTTCACTGTAATGAGAGGAAAAGGGCAACAATAGTGTTGCTCTTTTTCCTTTCACAAATTATTACAATGAGGCGTATATACTAGTAACTACGAACCAATTTTCCCATAGAATAAAAAAATTTAAAATTTTTGAAAAAACTTTCTCAAAACCCTTGCCTTTTGAAAAATAGTTTGATATTATATAAGAGCATTAAGACGCAAGTCATATGGGAGCTTAGCTCAGTTGGGAGAGCATCTGCCTTACAAGCAGAGGGTCGTAGGTTCGAGCCCTACAGTTCCTACCATTATGCGGGGGTGGCTCAGTGGTAGAGCGTCGCCTTGCCAAGGCGAATGTCGCGGGTTCGAATCCCGACCTCCGCTCCATTTTTTTTAGAAAAGGCACTACTAAAGATTACTGGAATATTTGATGGCACCATAGCCAAGTGGTAAGGCAAAGGTCTGCAACACCTCGAGCCCCAGTTCGAATCTGGGTGGTGCCTCCATTTATTTGCTGAAGTGGCGGAATCGGCAGACGCACAGGACTTAAAATCCTGCGGGGGCAACTTCGTGCGGGTTCAAGTCCCGCCTTCAGCACCAAGAAAAGGAGCGAATGCTCTTTTTTGTTTTCTTACAGCGAGACAGTGTGTTTCACACACAACAATGGCGAGCATTGTTAGAACCCGCACAAGTGCTCTGTAGTCGAGGCCTCGTCTTTGGCAGAGCCAAATCCACTCGACAATTGACGCTATCGCTTAATACAAGTCCCGCCTTCAGCACCAAGAAAAGGAGTGAATGCTCTTTTTTGTTTTTATTAAATCATTTATTTTAAGAGAGGAGAACCTAGCAATCTTCTCTCTTTTTTGATTGATACCAATCAATAAGTTATAGACACATAGTAGGATAAAGATTTCACAAAATTAAGCGTTAATTCATTGTGTTGATAGACTTTATGTTATTGATGACCCAAGCAAGGAGTTATAAAAAAAGCAGTAGTGAATACTGCTTTTTTGTTATATTTTGATTGTGCGTGTATAGATATCTGGAGCAATATTTGGAATGATTGCTTCTTTATTTTGCAACATTGCGTATACTTGATTGGCTCTATCTTCTATATCGACCAATCTTTTATATATACCAGTTTGATCTTTCTCAACATTATTGACACGAAGAATAATATTGGTATTGGCGCTGACAGCTTTCAATAGATCTGTTCTTTCTGCTTTATAAGCAATAACTTTTACGAAAGGTAAAACATCAAGTGTTTTAATTGCCTCAACATCTTCTTTTCTAATATCTAAAAGCAAACTTAAAATGATGCGTTTTAGATTGCTATATGTATATCTTTTGGTTTTGACTTCAACCAATATTTCGTTAAGATCTTTGCTGAGTTTTGCTTGTTCGATAAAACGATTTTCAATACCTTCTCTTACATCAAATACTTTTTGGTATTCTTCTTTTGTTTTTGTTTTTAGAGCATACATAGATAGATCTGCAAATAAGTCTTTGTTTGGTAATCCAAAATATGCAATTTCACTTTTTAGTAAAGGATAGATCTCTTTAGGAATATATTTTTTTACTGATCTAACTGATCCTGTTTGGTAAAGTTTTGTTCGTATTGCATATGCACTAGTATCATCTCCCACTAGGGCAGTACTATGATAGTCTCCATTTCGAGAGATGAAAACAGGTTTTATTTTGCTTTTTGTACGTAAAAGTGCTTTTAGATATTCAAGAGCCAAAATATTGTTTGGTTGCTCTAATATCTCTTTGATTTTGTCTACATTCTTAAAAACAACTTTTTCTTCTTCGACTAAATCCAAAATTGCATGTTCTATACTATAAGGAAGACTATTACCTTCACTTAAGTATTGTTTTAGTTTGTCTTTGTATTCTTTTGGTTCTTCCACAAGATATTTTGCTAATTGATTCATTGTTTGGGTATCAGTTGTTTCGCAACCGAAAGCAAGATGTGTAACTTTATCAAAAGCGTTGGCAATTTTCACACCAGCTGTGGCGAAAATCTCAGCAGTACTACAAGCATAGGCGGTAGGCATTTGGACAACAATATCTGCACCACATTCGATTGCCATACGGCTACGCATATATTTGTTGATAAGGGCAGGTTCTCCACGTTGTGTAAAGTTGCCACTCATAATACACATAATAGCATCTGCATTGCTTAATTTTTTTGCTTCTTCTATGTGTTTTTTATGTCCTTTATGAAAAGGGTTGTATTCACAAATGATTGCACAAATTTTCATAATTAATTCCTTATTCTATTTTGATTTTTAAGCATTGTATTGTATACTTACTATACAATATGTTTTGCAAAAAACATAGCTAATCTAATATTAAGTATAAAGGAAAACGTTAAAAATACCAAATAAAATGGGGGACATAATGAAAAATAAACTAAAATTTTCAAAATTTGAAAAATCTATTCTAGATCAAGCATCAAAAAGACAAAAAACCATAGTTATGCCTGAAGCAGAACTAGACACAAGAGTGTTGGAGGCTGGACTATATTTAGCACAACACCATATTTGTCATGTTGTCTTTTTAGGAAAAGAGGATGCCTTTGTTGCAAAATATGCAAAAGGTGATCACTTTGAAACAATTAACTATACAAAATATGAAAAAGAAGACACTTTGGCTAATATCTTATATGAAAAAAGAAAAGCAAAAGGTATGACCTTAGATCAAGCAAAAGAATTGGTCAAAGATCCTGTTTATTTTGCTACATTACTCTTAGAGGTTGGACGAGTTGATGGTATGGTGTGTGGTGCTATTATGAGCACAGCAGATACACTTCGACCTGCACTTCAAATTATTAAAGGAAAGACTAAAGAATCATTCATTTCTTCCTTTATGATTATGGTATCAAAAGATAAAACTTTAGGTGAAAATGGCATCTTCTATTTAGCTGATATCGCCCTTAATCAAAATCCAACAGCAGAAGAATTAGCGAGTGTAGCAAAAGATACTGTTGCTAGTGCTGTAAAACTTGGTATTACCAGTCCAAAAGTAGCACTTCTATCTTACTCAACTTTAGGCAGTGCAAAAGGGGATATTCCTACCAAAATGCAAACCACAAAAGAATTGCTAAAAGATATTGATTTTGTGATAGATGGAGATTATCAATTCGATAGTGCAACTCGACCAGAGGTGGCAAAAATCAAAGCAAAAGCAGGGGTTATCAAAGGTGACGCCAATATTATGATATTCCCAAATCTAGAAAGTGGCAATATCACTTATAAAGCAATGTGTAGAGCAGGATCAATTCAGGCTATTGGTCCAATCATGCAAGGATTTAGACTTCCAGTCAATGACTTGTCTCGTGGGGCAACCGTTGCGGAGATTGTTGTGACTGCCGGAGTAACCATCTTACAATGCGAATAAATTAGTTGAAAATGATTGCAAAAACACAAAAAATAATGTAATATAATAAAGTCGAACATTTATTAAAGTATGAAGGAGAAACATAATGAAAATATTAGTTGTTAACGCAGGTAGTAGTACTCTTAAGTTTCAATTGATTGATATGGAAACAAAAGATGTACTTGCAAAAGGTAATTGCGAAAGAATTGGAGATGAAAGTTCTTTCATGTCATTCAAGACTGCAAAAGCCAATGAAAAATTCGAAAAATACATGCCAACACACGCATCAGCCATTGCTTATGTTCTAGACAAATTGGTTGATGAAAAAATTGGTGTTATCGCAAGCATTAAAGAAATTGATGCATTCGGTCACAGAGTTGTTAATGTTGGTGAAAAGTATTTTGATAGTTGTCAAGTTACACCAGAAATTTTGGAAGATTTCAAGAGAAATGTAGATTTTTCTCCACTTCATGTACCAGGTAGTATTGCTGGTATGGAAGCTTGTATGTCTGTTGCAAAAGGTATTCCAAACGTAGCAGTATTTGATATTGGTTTCCACAAAACTCTTCCAGCTTATGCATATCGTTATGCAATTCCACAAGAAGATTATAACGAACTTAAGATTCGTCGTTATGGTGCACATGGTACAAGCCATTACTTTGTTGCTAACGAATGTGCTCGCATTATGGAAAAAGATATCAAAGATCTAAAGATTGTTACTTGTCACTTAGGAAGTGGTGCAAGTGTTACTGCTGTTGATGGCGGAAAATCTATTGATACTTCAATGGGATTTACTCCACTTGAAGGTCTTATTATGGGAACAAGATCAGGAGATATTGATGCTTCTGTTGTAGAATTCCTTTGCAACAAACGTGGTCTTACTGTTAGTCAAGTTATTAATAGACTTAACAAACAATCAGGACTTCTTGGTGCTAATGGCAAATACAATGATATGAGAGATATCCTAGCTCATATGGATGACGAAGAAGTACAATTATCACTTGATATGTTTAACTATCGTGTTAAAAAATATATTGGTGCTTATAGCGCAGCAATGGGTGGACTTGATGCTATTGTCTTTACAGCAGGTATCGGTGAATACACTCCAGAAGTAAGAGAAGGTGCAACAAATGGACTTGAGTTCTTAGGTGTTAAAGTTGATCATGATCTTAACTTCAATGCTCCACGTGGCCAAATCTGTGAAATTAGCGCAAGTGATAGTAAAGTTAAAGTATACATTATTCCAACCAATGAAGAATATGTAATTGCTAAAGAAACAGAAAAATTGGTAAAATAATCTTTTGTAAAAACTTTTGAAAAAGTAATTGACAAAAGCACAATTTTTAATTACAATATAACGTACAATGAACGTAATTGTTTGAAGCGAAAATAACTAGGAGGTGCATAAGATGGCAGTACCAAAGGGAAAAGTAAGTAAAGCAAGACGCAATTCAAGAAAAGCAAATTGGAAGATTTCTACACCTTCTATTGTAGAATGTCCACATTGCCACGAATATACTCAACCACATAAAGTTTGTGCTAATTGTGGCTACTATGATGGCGTTCAAAAAGTTTCTGTTAACAAAGATAAAGAAGCAAAATAATATAGATACTTACACAAAATCACCAAGAAATTGGTGATTTTTTTATTTTTATTTCTCGTAATGTTTGGCTTTATTTCAATAATTTGGTATACTAAAAAAGAATGTTCTATGAGGTGAATGTATGCTAAAAGTTGTTGTAGATTGTTTTGGAGCCGATCTAGGAGAAAAGATGATGGTAGAAGGTTGTCTAGAAGCCATCAAAAACAATCCAGAACTTTGTCTAGTGCTTGTTGGTAATCAAGATATCATTAATGCAGAGCTAGAAGGGAAGAAATATGCTAAAGACCAAATCATTGTTATAGATGCAAAAGAGGGTATTACCAACGAAGATACTCCAACAGTTGCTATTAGACAAAAGAAAGAAAGTAGTCTTGTTAAGGCTTTAGAATATCTAAAGACCAATGAAGATGCAGCTGGTCTTGTTAGTTGTGGCTCTACTGGAGCAGTACTCACAGGTGCTTTTATGAAGCTAGGCAGACTTAAAGGTGTAAGTCGTCCAGCGCTTTGTCCAACACTTCCAACTAAAACTGGTGGAAATATTCTTATTATGGATTGTGGTGCTAATATGGATACAAAACCAGAAAACCTTGTTCATTTTGCCATTATGGGTAATGCATACCTAAAGAACGTATACGGAATAGAAAATCCTCGTATTGCGCTACTCAACGTAGGAACTGAAGATAAAAAGGGCAACGAACTCACCAAAGCAACATTCCCGCTTCTAAAGGAAGCTGATATCAACTTTGTCGGTAATATGGAAGGAAGAGAGTTGCTTTCTGGTGACTATGATTTAGTGGTTACTGATGGCTTTGCGGGTAATGTACTATTAAAGAGTACAGAAGGAGCAATCCTTAATCTAATGTCTATGCTCAAAAAAGATATTAAGTCTCGTTTTTGGAGTAAAATTGGTGCATTATTTATGAAGAAAACCTTTGGTTTTATCAAAAAGACACTTGACTACAACAATCATGGAGGCGCAGTATTCTTAGGATGCAAAAAACTCATTGTCAAAGGACATGGAAGTAGCAAACCAACATCTGTTGTCGCATGTATCCAACAAGTTGTTGCAATGCATAATGCCAACCTTATTGAGAAGATGTCTACAGCACTTGCCCAAGCACTTGTAGAGGAGCCACAAAATGATTAATATACAACAACTAGAAAAAATCCTTGGTTACAAAATAACCAAGCAAAGTTTGTATATCGAAGCGCTCACACATGCTAGTTATGGCAACGATAACAATACTTCCAATTATGAACGATTAGAATATGTAGGAGATAGTTTGCTTAACTTTTTTGTAGCAGAATATTTGACCACACATCACAATGATTCTGTTGGATTTTTAAGCAAACTACGCGCTAGTCTTGTTAGTACAGACAATTTAGTAGGTATTGCAAAAACAATTGGATTGGAAAACATGATTTTATTTAGCAAAAGCATGAAAAACAATCGTACAAGACACAAAGTCTTTGCTGACATTATAGAAAGTCTGATTGCAGCCATATATTATGATAAAGGGCTAGATACAGCAAAACAATTCGTTTTGCAATACATAATACAAAATGAAGATAATGTAAAACAACACGCATCTATGTGTGTCGATTATAAAACAATCTTGCAAGAAACTTTGCAAAAGGATATTACCAATCCTAAAATAGAATATATTTGTGTCGAACAAAAAGGCACAAGTGATCAACCAGAGTTTTTAATTAAACTTTGCATACAAAACGAACAACAAGAATGTGCTTGGGGTAATAGCAAAAAACAAGCAGAACAACAATGCGCTAAGCAATATCTTGAAAAATACAATTCGGAGGGAAGAATTGAACTTTAAGCGAATAGAAATGGTCGGATTTAAGTCCTTCGCCGATCCAATCAAACTAACATTTGAAGAAGGGATAACAGCCATCGTTGGACCAAACGGTTGCGGTAAAAGTAACGTTGCTGATGCTATCCGTTGGGTTCTTGGTGAACAAAGCAGCAAAACTCTTCGTGCATCTAACATGCAAGACGTCATTTTTAAGGGAACGGAAAAACGTCGTTCTATGTCTTTTTGTGAAGTTAGTCTTTGCTTTGATAACACCAATCATATTTTTAAGACAGATATGGCTGAAATTGTGATTACTAGAAAACTATATCGTAGCGGTGATAGTGAATATCTTATGAATGGAACTACTTGCAGACTTAGAGATATTCACGAACTTATGCGTGATAGCGGACTTGGTAAAAGTGGATATAGTATTATTGGTCAAGGTAAAGTCGAAGAAATTATCAACTCAAAACCAGAAGATCGTCGTTCTATCTTTGAAGAAGCTGCTGGTATTGCCAATTTTAAGGTAAAGAAAGATGATGCTGAAAAAAGACTTGAGCGTACTAGCGATAACTTGCAAAAAATCAATATTTTAGTCAGCGAAATTGATCGTCAACTTGGACCTCTTAGAAAACAAAGCGAAACTGCTAAAAAATACTTAGAACTTAAAGAACAACTCAAACTTCTTGAGGTTAACGCATATATCTACCAATATGATAGTGCAGCAAGTAATAAAGAAGAAATATTGAATCGAATCAATGCTCTTATGGAAGAATTAGAACTAAAATCTGCTGCATTGGATGACGCAACCAATCGTTACAATGAAAGTTTTGAAAAGATGAATCACATTGACCAAGATATTGCAAAATTGCGTGATTTGATTTTGGAATACACTGTAGAACTTGAAAAACAAACTGGTGAATCCAATCTTATGCAAGAAAAACTTCGCCAATGCAAATTAGAAGATCAACGTTTGCAAGAAGAATACAAAAAAGTGCAAGAAACCATTGTATCTTATCAAAGAGAACTAACTAATCGTATTGATCAACAACATCAAGAAGAAAAAGAATTAAGCCAAACAAAAACATCTCTAGGGCAATTGGAACAAAAATACGAAACAATTATCACAGAGCTTAGTCATGGGGAAATGGAGGCTGAAAATAGCCGTCAACAACTTTTTGATGCACTTAGCAAACTTGGTGATGTAAAAGCAAAAATATCTGCTCTCCAAACAGAAAAAAGCAATTATCAATCTCGTATTGCTGATAGTCATCAACAATTGAATGATCTAGAAGCAAAATTGCAACAAAATATACAAGCAAAAAATGAGATTGTTGAAACAACCAATCAAGTAAGCAATCAAAAAGATAAAATTGCCCATCTAGTCACCAATGGCAAACAACAACTAGAATCTCTTGCTTCCAAAATCAAACTTACAGAAGGAGATCTTGGTAATGATAAAGCAAGTTTGCTTAGCCTACAACAACGTAAAAAATTGCTTGAGGATATGCAAAAAGAATACGAGGGATTTGTTGGTTCAGTTAGAAAATTGCTCACAGACAGTGAGAAAAATTCGGCTCTAAAAGAAAAAATTGTAGGGGTGCTTGCTAACTTAATTGAAGTACCTACAAAATATCAAACAGCGATCGAAATGGCACTTGGTAATGCAGTACAAAACATTGTCACTTATGATGATAATGGAGCAAAAAATCTTGTACAATATCTAAAACAAAAAGAATATGGCCGTGTCACATTCTTACCAATCAATACCATTCGTGGTAGAAAGTTAGATGCAAGTTACACAAAACATTTGTCAACTGCTGGCTGTTTTGGTGTTGCTAGTACTCTTATTGGGTACCCAAACAATATTGAAAATATCGTAACAAGTTTTCTTGGTACTACCGTCATTGTTGATAATATCAATACCGCTGTTGCACTTGCAAAACAAAGTAATTATGGTTTCAAAATTGTAACACTTGATGGTGATATTATTAATCCACTTGGTAGTATTACGGGTGGTAGTAAAAAAGCGCAAATCGCTAATCTATTGTCTAGAGAAGCTGATATCAAACTTGCAGAAGAAACAATTGCAAAATTGCAAACAACCATTACAACAAAACAAAAACAATTAGACAGTATTCAAGCAGAATATACAACAACTCAAAACACTTACAATAGTAATTTTGATTTGCTCAAAGAGTTGGAAATTAGTCTTGCAACAAAATCAGAACAACTCGACAAGTATTCTATGATGATTCATGATTTTGAAGAAGAAAAGACAAGACTTACATCTATTATTGCTCAATCAAATCAAATGCTTGATACGATTGCAGAACAACTATCTAAGATGGATGATAGTGGGGTAGAAAGTTCGGATATCAACTTGTCTAATAATCAATTTGATCACTTAAAACAACAAAGAGATAACCTAAATGATCAAATTATGACAACCAAAGTAAAGATTGCTAGTCTTACTAGTTCAATTCAAAATTTGTCCAACGAAATTGAACGTCTTGAGTTCATGCTTGCGACGAATGAAACCAATAAAATTAGTTTGGAAGACCAAATTTTGAACAACAACGAAATTATGGTAAGTTACAAAGATTTGTCACAAAAACAAGTTTCTGTAACTGAAAGTGGTGACTTATTGTCAAAACTTAATAATGTAAAGACAGAAGTTGCAACTTTGGAAGAAGAGAAAATTAATAATCAAAACAACTTAAGACAACTCGAACAATCTCGTATGAACTTGAGTGCAGAGGTAAGTCGTATTCAAGATAAGAAGTATCAACAAGAGATGAATTTGACCAAAATTGATACCGATATCGAAACATTACAAGAAAGAGTTTGGACAGAATATGAACTTACATATTCTACAGCACTTGACTATAAGCAAGAATACTTTGACTTAAAGAGTGGTATGCAAAATATTTCAAAATTGAAGAAAGAAATCGCAGCTCTTGGATATATTAATGTTAACGCTATCGAAGATTGTAAGTTGCTGGAAGCAAGACATGGAGATCTATACAATCAAGCACAAGATCTTCTCAAAGCGGAAGAAGACTTAAAGAAAATCATTAAAGAATTGTCCGCTGAGATGGTTGTTAGATTCAAAGAAGAATTTGATAAGATCAATGCCAACTTTGGTGTCACATTCAAAGAATTGTTTGGTGGTGGTAGTGCAAAATTACAACTAACAGACAAAGACGACATCTTATCTAGCGGTGTAGATATTATTGCAGAACCACCTGGAAAGAAATTGTCCAACATTACACTACTTAGTGGTGGTGAAAAATCACTTACCGCTATTGCCATTTTGCTTGCTATTTTACATATGAAACCGATGCCATTCTGTCTACTAGACGAAATTGAGGCTGCACTAGATGAAGCCAATGTTGATCGTTTTGCACGTTATATCAAACGTTATAGCAACGAAACACAATTCATTGTTATTACCCACAAAAAGCCTACCATGGAACACGCAGACACATTATATGGTGTTACAATGGAAGAGAAGGGTGTTAGTAAAATCGTTTCTGTAAAACTTAGTGAAGCTATACAAAATGTGGAGGAAAACTAATTTGGGTTTATTTTCAAAGTTTTTTCAAGGATTAAAACGTACAAAAGATGCCATACAAGCAAAAATTAAAAGTATCTTTGTGGGTG
>JAZSRJ010000086.1:0-8835 GCA_045538425.1 Clostridia bacterium | reverse complement strand
GGTAAATAAAGAAGAAAATAAGAATAAGGTTTTTTCGAAACTTAAGAAAAGGAAATTGAAGAAAGTATAAAATGTATACGATTCTGTATGCATTTTTTTGTTATTGTGTTATAATGCAAGCATAGGAGAAAAGTTATGAGTGAATTATCAAAAGAAGATATGCAATGGAATAAAATGATGGATTTATGGGTTGAAGAAAAATTAGAATCACCATATTTAGAACTTATTGAATATTTAAATGGAATTAATGGAGAAGGACATTTTTGCCATTTTGATAATGTGAGTGATAATGGGAACTTAAAAGAGTATGTTGCAACTTTAATGACAATTTTGCCACAACCGTTAAGAAGTAACATTGAACTTGCTTATAAAACCTATAAAATAAATACGGACGATATGAGCGACGAAAATAACGAGATACTAGACAATTGTGATAATGTTTATTATGAAAATGAAGAACTTATTAATATTATTTTAAGAAAAAGAGCAAGTGAAATTGATTTATAATACAACAAGAAAATAGGTGATAAGAGATGAATATCAATAAAATAAACTTGGAAGAAGTAAGTGAAGCTTTTCGAAATATGAGACAATTTTTGCCTTATGAGAGGGATCAATACTATCTACAAGCACAAAAGAATTGTTCGAAGCAATTGCAAAAATTGGATAAATTGTATTTTCATCAAGATGAGAAACGAAACAAGTTATTCAAAAAATTGTTTGCACAATATGGAGAAAACAATACCATCAAAGAAGGGTTTATTTGTAATGTTGGTCGCAATATCAGAATAGGTAACAATTGTTTTTTTAATTTTAATGTTGTGATATTAGATGCGTTTGAAATTGAAATTGGCAACAATGTCTTTATTGCACCTAATGTGACAATATCCGCAGTCACGCATTCTGTCCGTAGTGAGGAAAGAAGACTCAATAGAGGTGGCAAGATTGTGATTGAAGATGATGTTTGGATTGGTGCAGGGGCGATTATATTGCCCAATGTCACTTTGCATAAAGGTTGTGTGATTGGTGCAGGCAGTGTTGTTAGACATGATGTTGCACCTAACACAGTTGTGGCAGGAGTTCCTGCAAAAGTCATTAGAAATATAGATAATCAGTAAAGACATAATGTATTGATCTGCAAACCATAAAAAAATCCACTGAAAAGTGGATTTTTTTGTTTTGAATAGTAGTATTGTTTTGGATGTTTTGGTCTTAGTATACACCATATATTGGATCTTTGTCATATATAATACAACTAACTACAAGGAGTGTATATATGAGTACAATTGTTGTCAATGGAAGAAAAAAAATGTATGGAACAATCAAAATTGATAGAAGTAAGAATGCGACACTGCCCATATTGGCTGCGAGTATATTGGCAAAAGGGAAAGTGGTCATAGAAGATGTTCCAACTTTATCTGATGTGGATAGTATGGTATCTATTCTAAAAGGATTTGGGGTAGAGGTACGTAAAAGAAAGAACAATCTGTATATCGTGAGCGAAGTAAAGAATTATTTGGCGGATGCTACTTATACAAAAGCAATGCGCAGTTCTATTGTCCTAATAGGGCCAATGCTTGCTAGATATAAAAAGATTGTGATTGCATATCCAGGAGGTTGCAAAATTGGTGCACGACCGATAGATATTCATTTGGATGGATTGACGCAGTTGGGGGCGATTATTGAGGAAAAAGATGGGTATCTATATTGTGATGGTAGTAATATGCATAGTGCTAATTTGTCCCTTCGTTTTCCAAGTGTTGGCGCAACGCAGAACTTAATTATGGCAAGTGTATTCCTCAAAGGGAAAACGGTCATTAACAATATTGCTAAAGAGCCGGAAGTGATAGACCTCATCCATTTTTTGAATGCGATGGGTGCAAAGGTAAAAGTTGTGGATGATTCGGTGGAGATAGTTGGTGTAAAAAGTCTCAAAGGGGTACGTTATACACCAATTGCGGATCGAATTATTACAGGGACATATCTCATTGCATGTGCCATTGCTGGAGGATGTGTACAACTAACGCATTGTGTGCCAGAACATGTCGAAATATTGATTGCAAAACTTTTGGAAAGTGGTTGCCATATTTCAATTAAAGATGATATAATAACCATAGAATGTACTTCTAAAAGAAAAAGTTTGCCGTCCATTACAACTGGTGTGTATCCAGCTTTTCCAACAGACTTGCAAAGTCTTTATTTGGTGCTTGCTTGCTTTAGTAAAGGTACGACTGTCATTGAGGAAAAGATATTTGAGAATCGTTTTGGTATTGTAGACCAACTCAAGAAAATGGGTGCAGATATTGTAGTCAGTGATGGAAAACTCATTGTTAAAGGAAAACGAAAATTAAAAGGTTGTTTGGTTCAGGCAACCGATCTTAGAGCAGGTGCGGGATTGGTATTGGCTGGACTTAAAGCAAAGGGTGTAACCACTGTAACAGATATCTATCATATTGATAGAGGGTATGATCATATCGAAAATCAATTACAGATGCTAGGGGCAGATGTAATTAGAAAATAGGAGGAGAAGATGACAAAGAAAAAACTCATTGCATTGTTTAGTATATTGTTTGTGATCGTATTGTTTGTTTTTTGCATGGCGTTTTTTACTTTGCAACATGTAAGTGTTTTCTTTATTCATCCTACCAACAAAGCATTTGATCATACGGGTATTATTGAAAGTGCTGAATTTGATTATGGGAGAAGTCTTGTTTCTCAAGATAAACAACAATATATTGCTAATATTGAAAAAGCCAATCCATATATCAAGGTTAATAAAATTGAAACAAAATTTCCTAATAGAATGATTATTCACGTAGAAGAACGTCAACCAATGTATGTTTTGCATAATGTAACTGCTGGTCAATATTTGGTTTTGGACGAACAAATGAAAGTGTTGGAAATTATTACGGATGAAGATTATATGCTTTTGACCGATCAAAAACCAATGGAGTTAGTTGTAGAAAATTATTCCATTGTGTTTGATCAATTAGGGGAAGGAGTTGTGGCTCAATTATCTTCTACCAACGAATTGTTAGATCAATTTTATATCTCTATGATAGAATATGGCTACGATCTTACTGCTCTAAAAGCAATGATCAAAACTATTACTTACAATAATTTGACTAACCAAATGTATATTGAGACGTATTATGGAGTTAATTTGTTGTTGGATACCATCGACACCTTGTTTGATGAAAAATTAGGTGTTGCCTTTGGTGGATACGAACAATTAAAACAAGTCAATACAACCAATGCAGTTGTCGTTGTGACAGAAGTGGAAGGCGAAGTTGTTTATGAAGTTAAGACAAAATAAGAAGATATCGCAAGATATCTTTTTTTGTTGTATTTGCTTGACAAATTTTCCAGGGGGGGGGGTATACTATACACGAGTACACTTTATATAGGGAGTATCAATCGGAAAACAAATGAAAAAATGCAGTCTAATTTTAATTATTTTAGCGCTGATTGTAGGCGTTTTTGCGTGTGCGTCACAACCTTGTACGAATCAAAATGTGATCTTTGCACAAGAGGAGAATGGAACTACTCAAGAAGACGCTTCTGGGAGTACAGGGACTCAAAATACGACGATTGATGTAACAGTTGTTTTAGACTATACGAATTTCAACAAAACAGAAGCTGGTTGTACATTTGAGGAGTATTGTCAAAGTGTTTTTCAGCAAAAAAATGGTGATGCATGGGAGACCAAAACTGGTTTTACCATTAAAGGAAGCACTGTAGAATTGACTATTAAAATGACCTCTAGTAAAGACACGTTTAATGATGCTTTTTCAAGATTGACAGGGTATGTGCCAAGTGGACATTCTTTAGAAATACAAGATGGTAGTAAAGTTGTTACAACTACAGATAATAAAATTACTGTTGTGATTAAAGAATCTAAGAGAATGGATTTGGAAGATACAAAAAGTAAAAACTGGTGGGGTATTATTCAGTTATTGCTAGATTGGTTTGATGCGGTATTTGTTCCAATTTTGATTATTGTGGGGACTGCGGGTATGTTCTATGCCATCTACTTAGGTATATCACTTGCAAAAGCCGAAAGTGAAGATAAAAGAGCAGAAGCGAAGAAGAGAATGCTATGGTTTATTTTAGCATTTGTATTGACCATTTTGTTGTTGATTGTCTTAAAATTGATTATCAACAATGTTGGGGCTATTGAAGATTTGATTTTTGATCTAAAATAAAACAGGCTACCATTTGGTAGTCTTTTTATGTCAAAAATTGACAGATTTTGGTTACGGGAATATTTGAATAATTTTTCAAAACCCATGGTTAAAAAGTTGACATCTATGGAAGCAAAATTGTATAATTAAAATGTAAATTGTATATTTATGTATAAACATTGGGGGATAAAAGTGGCAAGAAAAGAATTTGCAGTCATTGATTTTGGTTCATCTAAGATTGTTTTGCTTGTAGGATTTAGGACTAAAGATGGTATCCATGTGATTGCAAAAAGTGAGACAGAATATGAAGGATTTATGGAAGGTGAGTTCTTAGCACCAGAACATCTATCTGAGATTGTCTCTAGACTCATTGGGGAAGTAGAAAAAACAACAACAAAACGTATAACAAAATTGTATGTTGGTGTACCAGATGAGATGCTTGTCCCGGTAGTGAAAGAATCCGAACTGGTATTCCGTCGACCTTCAAGAATTAAAGAAAAACATCTAACACAATTGGTGGAAGATGTAGATCTTAGTTTTGTGCCAGAGTCACATGAAGTCATTAGTATTGTTCCTATTAGTTATAGTCTAGATCAAGGAGCAGCATTGCTTGACTTAGATCGTGCTGTGGCTAGCAAAATAACAGCATTCTTATCTATTATTGCTGCGGAAAAAAACTTTTTGTATTTTATCCAACAACTCATGCAAGGTGTGGGGGTTGCGGAAATAGAGTATTTGCCAACTTGTCTTGCAAGTGCAATGAATTTGATTGAAGACAAAGATCAGAAGAACGGAGCAATACTCGTAGATGTTGGTAATGTTGTTACCAGTGTTGCTTCAGTATTTAATAGTGGAATTGTAGAACTTAAGACATTTACTTCTGGTGGTGGATTCATTACGTCAGATTTGATGAGTGTCTTAAAGATTAATTATTTTGAAGCTGACCAACTCAAAAGAAAGACTGTATTGTCTATGGAAGCGACAAAAGATGATTATTATGAGATTTTTAGAGATTCAAAATTAGTGAAGTTTTATAGCAACACAGTCAATAATATTGTGCGTGCTAGAGTAGAAAATATTGCAGAACATTTGCTCAGTTGTATAGAATCTTTTGATAGTGAGATCAACGAAGATACTAAGATCTACATTACTGGTGGTGGTCTTGGATATATTATGGGTGCGATGGATGTTGTTGCACAAGTAATAGGACATAAAGTTCAACTCGCATGTCCAAAAGAATTACAATACTTTAGACCAGATTATGCAAGTAGTATGTCACTACTTCATATGGTACTTGATATGGGAAATTAGAGGAGGGGTTATATGTATAACGATAGTTTTAACCAAATTTGTAATATCAAAGTTGTTGGCGTTGGTGGAGGCGGTAACAATGCTGTCAATCGTATGATAGACAACAATATTCGTTCTGCCGAATTTGTTGCAGTCAATACAGACAAACAAGCTTTGCTTATGAGTAGAGCAAGTCAACGTATGCAAATTGGGGAAAAGTTGACTCGTGGTCTTGGTGCTGGTGCTGATCCAGATGTTGGACAAAAAGCGGCAGAAGAAAGCAAAGAAGAATTGATCAAAATGCTAAAGGATACAGACTTAGTATTCATTACTGCTGGTATGGGTGGCGGTACTGGTACAGGTGCTGCACCAGTTATTGCTGGGATTGCAAAAGAAATGGGTATTTTGACAGTTGCAGTTGTTACAAAACCTTTTAAGTTTGAAGGTCCAAGACGTATGGAACAAGCAGAACGTGGTATTAGAGAACTTAAGAAAAATGTTGATACTTTGGTTGTGATTCCTAATGACAAATTGCTTAGAGTTGTACCAAAAGGTACTAGTATCTTAGAAGCTTTCCGTACAGCTGATGATGTGCTTAGACAAGGTATCCAAGGGATTACTGATTTGATTGTTACACCAAGTCTTATCAACCTTGACTTTGCTGACGTTAAGACAGTTATGAAGAATAAAGGTATTGCCCACATGGGTACAGGTAAAGGTAGAGGCGAAGGTCGTACCATTGAAGCGGTAAAACAAGCAATTTCTAGTCCATTATTAGAGACAAGTATTGAAGGTGCTACAGCTCTTATTCTTAATGTAAAAGGTGGTTTAGATTTATCTTTGGAAGAGGTTGATGAATCTGTAGAACTTGTACGTCAAGTGCTTGATCCATCTTGCAACATTATTTTTGGTAGTGGTATTGATGAGAATATGACCGATGAAGTTGAGATCACGGTTATTGCTACTGGTTTTGATGACAATAGTTTAGAACGTGCCAATAAAGTTAATGCTTATGCGACTGTTTCTCCATCTATGTTTGGTGCAAGTGAACCTAATCTTGCAAAACATGATGATGAGGAAGAAGAAGTAGAAGAACAACAAGAAATCAAGGATGTAGAACCTGTAAGAAGTGGTTTTTCTACACGTGTTACCATTGATGAAGTAGATGTTCCTCCATTCATTAAGAAGATGAGAGATAGAAAGTTCTAATATAAAAAACACATAGCTTAGTCTAGTACTTTAGAAACTAGTGTAATAATTAAGAAAATTAGATATATTATCTAGTTCTCTTTTTTTGGCTACTTTATGCTGTGAAAGGTACTTATCTGTCAGAGCGGAGCGACGACAATTGTATATCACAAGCACACATCTAAGTGCCATTTTGTATTTTTATAAAATTTTATAAATAGTAGTGCAAATTGAAAAAAATATGTTATAATAAAACAGAGGTGAAACATATGGGATTATTTGATTTTTTAAAAAACAAAAGCAAGACTAAGAAAACGGATATAGTTAATGTTGTAAAGTCTCTTCCAAATTTGTTGTCATTAACACCAGCAACAGAAAGTCAAATTGAAGATGCTGAAAAGCAACTTGGATTAAAATTTGCAAATGAATACAAAGAATATCTTGCGGCTTTTGGTTCAATTACGGCAACAGGAATTGAATTATCAGGTATTGCAAAAGCAGATTATATAAATGTTGTATCATTAACGCAAGAGAGTTGGGAACTTAATCCACAAGTATCTCATAAAATGTATGTTGTAGAAAATGCTTGTGTTGATGGAATTCTTATTTGGCAAGATTCAAAAGGTTTGATTTATCAATCTAAACCAAACATTAAACCGACACAAATTGCAAAAACTTTAGCAGATTATATCTTAAATCGTACAAAAAATTAAAATATTTTGGGATAATAAAAAATGAGCAAGATTATTCTTGCTCATTTTTTTCACTAGTTTCAAAAGGTATAACCCATACTATGTGTTTTTTTTGTGGTATATATATTTTTCAACATCTTATCAAAATATATGCTTTATTGCGACAATATAAGAGAGTTTATCTTTTTTGATATTGTCTTTTTCTTTTGTATACTATGTTTGTAAAAAAGGAGAAAGATATGGAAGTGTATATTGAGTATGTATTGTTAGATAATTTGGTGATTAATTGGCTAATTATGCATCTGTCTTTAGTTATAACGAAAAACAAATTGAATAAAAAACGTGTCTTACTGGCAGATTTTGTTGGGACATTGTGTGCTATTATTATGCCATTGATTGTTATGCCTACAATTGTGCTTTTTGTTTCTAAAATGGTTTTAGGATTGTTGTTGGTTTGGATCATGGCAAAATATCGCAATCCTTTATCAATGATGATCACTTACATGATCTTTTTAACCGTTACTTTTGTTTTTGGTGGTGTATGTTATGGGGTGCTCAGTATGTTGGGTATGCCTACAACTTTAGGTGGGGTACTCATCAATGGATATAACATCCCAATGAGTGGTATTTTATTATTGGTTTTGGGATATGCATGGCTTATGAAAAAATTGATTGCGTATCTACAACGAAGACAACCAATAGAACAATTGTATTATGATTTGGTTTTGTATCACAACGGACAAAAGGTAATGTGTAAAGGTTTTTTAGATACAGGTAATAGATTGGTGTCTAAAGAGCGTCACAGCCTTATGGTAGTAGGGATGACAACCTTTCAAAAGTTGTATCCCAATATTAATTATATACAACTATGCAAAACTGAAAAACTAACTGAAAATGGATATTATTTGGATGTTGGATCAATTGGCTCGACATCCAAAGTTTGGGTGACCACCATTGAGAAAATGGAGATCTATACAGAAGATAAAATGTGGACAATTCATGGCAAAGAGATTGGGATTGCCATGACTAATTTTGCAGAGTTTGATTGTATTTTGTCTTATAGTGATGTCATGGCTTTTGGAGAGGTGTAATATGCAGTGGTGGATCAAATTGAAAAACTGGTTTTTAGGTA
Source organism: Clostridia bacterium (assembly GCA_045538425.1). Lineage (GTDB taxonomy): Bacteria > Bacillota > Clostridia > Christensenellales > UBA1242 > CALVJJ01. The sequence goes on along the minus strand of JAZSRJ010000086.1, from coordinate 349 downwards.
ATGCTGGACATGAATTATTGTTGTATTTGTGTGGAGGTGAGGCGTTGCCGAAAGCACTTAGTAAAGAAGAGGAAACTTTTTGGGTAGCAAAATTAGATGATAATGATGGGGAAGCAAAAAAAGTTTTGATAGAGCATAATTTGAGGTTAGTGGTATACATTGCCAAAAAGTTTGATGGAGTCAATACAGATCTAGAAGACTTGATTAGTATAGGTAGTCTTGGACTTATTAAGGCAATCAATAGTTATAAAAGTGATAAAAATATCAAAATTGCTACTTATGCTAGCAAGTGTATCGAGAACGAAATACTTATGCATATTCGAAAAATTAGTAAAATGAAAAAAGAGGT
>JAZSRJ010000060.1:0-2024 GCA_045538425.1 Clostridia bacterium | reverse complement strand
GCTTCAACTGTTCCACGAATTGTTTCTTTGTAAGATACTTGTGGGGCACCGATATTAGCTTCAACTTTGAATTCACGTAGCAATCTGTCTACGATGATATCCAAGTGCAACTCACCCATACCAGCGATTATGGTTTGACCTGATTCTTGGTTGGTGTAAGTTTTGAAGGTTGGGTCTTCTTTTGCAAGTTTGATAAGAGCCAAAATCATTTTCTCTTGACTTGCTTTTGTCTTAGGTTCGATACTAACTTCAATAACTGGTTCTGGGAAATCCATAGATTCTAGCACTACAGGATGTTTTTCATCACAAAGTGTTTCACCAGTAATTGTATCTTTTAGACCAACGATAGCAACAATTTCACCAGCGCCAGCCTCTTCAATTTCTTCTCTGTGGTTAGCATGCATACGAATCAAACGACTGATACGTTCTTTTTTACGTTTTGTTGGGTTGTATGCATAGGTACCAGCAGTAATTGTACCACTATAGACACGGAAGTATGTCAATTCACCAATGAATGGGTCAGCAGCAATTTTGAATGCTAGACCAGCAAATGGTTCGTTGTCTCCACTATGTCTTACAACTTCGTTGTCAGTGGTTGGATCAATACCACGGATAGCTTCAATATCAGTTGGAGCAGGCATATAATCTACGATTGCATCCAACAATTTTTGAATACCTTTGTTCTTGAAAGATGTACCACAAACAACTGGGTTAAGTTTTCCAGCAAGAGTACCTTTTCTAAGACCTTTCTTGATGTCTGCAACAGATAATGTTCCTTCTTCAAAATATTTTTCCATAAGTTCATCATCTTGTTCTGCAGCAGCTTCGATCATAAGGCCACGATATAATTCTGCTTGTTCTTTGTATTCAGCAGGAATTTCTTTTACTTCAACATCTTGACCTTTGTCATCTTTGTAATAAGTAGCATTGTTTTCTACTAAGTCGATGATACCAATGAATTCATCAGCTTCTCCAATAGGTAATTGGATAGGAACTGCGTTAGCGCCAAGTCTATTCTTCATGCTTTCAACAACACGTAAGAAGTTGGCGTCATTGATATCCATTTTGTTAACGTAAGCCATTCTTGGAACGTTATATTTGTCTGCAAGTCTCCAGTTGGTTTCGGATTGTGCTTGAACACCAGCTCTTGCACTAAATACTGCAACAGCACCGTCCAAAACTTTTAGACTTCTGTTAACTTCAACGGTGAAGTCAACGTGACCTGGGGTATCAATAATATTGATTTGGTGACCATTCCACATACAGGTTGTAGCCGCAGAAGTAATAGTAATACCTCTTTCTTGTTCTTGAACCATCCAGTCCATGGTAGCTTGACCATCATGAACTTCTCCAAGTTTGTGACTCTTACCTGTAAAGAACAAAATTCTTTCAGTAGTAGTTGTTTTACCAGCATCAATATGTGCCATGATACCTACGTTTCTCAATGTTTCAATAGGATTTTTTCTAGGCATAATTGTTTTCCCTCACCTTTTTATTACCAACGGTAATGAGCGAAAGCTTTGTTACTTTCAGCCATTCTGTGGACATCATCTTTCTTCTTGAATGCTCCACCTGTTGAATTGTAAGCATCCATAATTTCAGCAGCAAGCTTAGCTTCCATGCTTCTTTCATTTCTCTTTCTAGCATATGTCACTAGCCATCTAATAGCAAGTGTTTGTCTTCTAGATTCTCTAACTTCCATAGGAACTTGATAGCTACCTGCACCAACACGTCTAGATTTTGTTTCCAAAACTGGTTTTAAGTTATCTAGAGCTTGAGTGAAATAAGCTTCAGGTTCTACACTAAGTTTGTTAGCGATAATATCAAATGCACCGTATACGATATTCTCTGCAACGCCTTTTTTACCATCAAGCATAATTTGATTGATAAGTTTTGTAATAACTACATTGTTATATTTTGCGTCAGGAAGAATTTCTCTCTTAGGTGCGCTACCTCTTCTAGCCATTTTTCCTCCATTAATTCTAAACTAAAATTGTATTAGGCAAAATTCTTATTTACCTTTT
>JAZSRJ010000075.1:0-19209 GCA_045538425.1 Clostridia bacterium | reverse complement strand
CCCCCCCCTCGCAAAATTGTCAAGTGTTTTTCACACAAAAAAAAGAAATAGAAACATGTTCTATTTCTTTTTCTTTGTAAGTGTTTATACAATATCACCCAATGCTATACTAAACATATAGTTTTGAGTACCGATATAGACAAAGACATCACAAGATGCATTAGCATTGTTGATTTCTGTCACTGTATTATCTACAAGTGTTACTTGGATCTTACCGTCACCTAGATACTCAATCCATTCCCCACCACTTTCAGCATTGATAGTGTAGACAAAGACTGAAGTATTAAGATCTAAGTCATAAGTTTCATCTGCAGATTTTGCTGATGTTTGATATAAGAATAAATCTCTAACATCAAACTCATATGTTTCGCCCGCATCTGCATCAACAACTATTGTACGTTCGTAGTATGTAGCAATATCTCCCACTACTGGAGTTGCAACCACCTCGTAGGTGTCTCCACTTAAAGTATAATATGTCTTACTATTGTTGATTGATTGGTCAGTTGTTAGCGTATAGACATCTTCTTGTTGGAAGTAGATAGTGTAGATATCTCCATTATCGTAACCTTTCTTAAGTTGCATAATAGAATTATCTGTATCACTTTCAATCTCTATATTACCACTATCAGTCGTTTCATCACCTTCTAATAGTGATACTGTTACTTGTGGAAGTTCTACATAAGTCATTACTTGATATTGACTAATAAGAACACCATCGCTATCTCTACCAGACAACGCAATTGTGATCTCAAGAACTAATTCTTCATCACAAGGACCAAAGGTAATTGTACCATTGCTATAACTTACTAATGCATAGTCTGCATTAATCATCATCGCTTTACCAGTGCTGTTCCAAAGACCAGTTACACTCACACTAAACTCGTTCAACATGTTGTTGATACTAAGAGCAATAGTATTACCTGTATCAATTGTAATCTCTGTTGGTTGAATTGTAACAATATCTCTAACCAACAATTGATTGTCTTGATCATACTGATCCATAAATGCATATGGACTGGTTGATGTTGCAGATGCATAGGTAGAAGTCAATGCAAGACCTGTTACACTTTCTACTATTGTTAGTCTAAAGTATAAGGTTGCAGAATTATAACAATTAGCATAAGTTGCATTTTGTCCTGTTAGATCCAATCTAAATGGAATATATACATTAACAGTACCGCTAACATTGCGGAAATGGATGTTTCCAGTTGTATCCACAAACAAATATTGTGCCAAATCTTGATTTTGGAAGTTGTTGTCTGTTGTCAAATCAAACACAATTCTTGGTTGAATAGCAGTACCACTTGTAGTAACCACTGTAGGTGTGAGCGTAAAGGCTGTAACTGCTACATTATAGATATTGTCAATGCTGAGATTATAAGGTGAAGACCCAGAGACTTCTGGTGTTAATGTTGAGCCCGCATAGACACGAATCATATTGGTATTAGGCGCAATCTTCACATTTGGTTGAATGGTTACAATGGTATAAGCAACCAATGTTCCATTGCCACAGGTATATGTGGTTGTCACTTTTACTTTTACTTCTTTATTAATAGCGCTGATCACAATCTCACTATTTTCGGTATCTAGCGTAATACCACCATATTGAGTTACACTATCTTCTTGTCCAACAAATGTTAATACCTCTACAAAAGATTCTTCACCGTCAAATTGATTGTCATTGCCTTGCGTATCAGTATATGCTCCACCAACTAACCATTGTTGTTTTGAAATGGAGTAAGTACCATTGGTATTGCTACCGTTGACAGTGATACCACCAGAATAGTAGTTGAAATTAACATCAGGAATAATAGTCAAAATCACTTGTTGTTGATAATCACGATCAATCCCATCCACATGATAGACAAATGTAATGGTTACTTGCATATTCTCAACAATATTTTCGCCATATTCAATATAATATGTTCCATCATTAGAAGTGATAGTAATCAAATCTTCATCATCAGTATTGTTGCTTGTATAGGTTACGTTAGCACCTGTACCACCAATAATAAGTTCATCTGTACCATATCCTCTCTCGATGGTGACATAGTTAGACAATGGTAGACTATGGTTAGCTGCAAGTTGTGTACCTGTTGCTTCAATCACAATATTTGGCAACACCGTAATATATAGGTATCCTACACCAACTGTATCTCCAGCCACTGCATTGATATCATATATATTCAGAACTACGTTATACGTTGTAGCTGTTTCTCCAAAATGATAACTATCGGTATAATACATTTTTTCATATAATCCAATCGTATCATTGGTATTGTCAAACAATGGAACATCGTATTGATTTTCCAATACACCAATGACTTGGTTGGATCCAGCACCAATATATCCGTTGATAGAGAATGGTTGTGTCGCATAAATGGAGATTGGATTGTCTACGCTATCCCCTTCCCCTGTCAAATAGGTAAGTTGACTGGTTGTTGTATCTACACGCATTACTTTATACTCAACCACAATACCATTGAACAACGTAACATTCAAGGTAATTAGGTTGTTTTGTGTTGCACTGCTATTGAGCGTAACACTTGAACCATTCATTGTGAATCTAGAGGTTTCTTCAATAGAACTACACCAAGCAGTAACATTGGTCACAATCTCTTTTCCTGTTGTATCTAGCCCTACTTTCTCTCCATTGATATTTTGATAAACATAAAGTCTTGGATATTGGTTGAGATAAGAGGTCAACAAATCAATTGATTTTCCAACCCTAATCTTTTCACCATTAGCATCTTCTAATGGATAATGTACTTCTACCACATAATTTGGTGTTACTTCAATAGTTAGGTTTTGTATAATATTTGAACCATATTTTGTTGTGATCTTGAGTGTTAAGGTCAATGTTGTTTGGACACTACGTTGTTGTACTAGAGCCAAAGTTAATAATGTATCACCATCTCTTTCTGTCACAACTGTCACTACGTCGCCTATATATACTTCTTGTCCCATATATAAGGTTGCACTATCAAAACCATAATAGAAAAGATCTTCATCGTTGCCAAGTTGATTGTTGAGTTGAATAATACTATTGGCATCATCTTTTGTATAAAGAGTTTGACTGCCCCATACGGTATTGTCTGGAGTTCTGCCATCTTCCATTGTAATTGTATCAGTAGATAGCGCAAACTCAACACTTGGTGCAAATCTTGCATTGAGATAATAGATTGTTTTTCTAAGTTCTACACTTGAAACATCTCCATTAAAGGTCACTTCTTTGTAATAGATTTCGATTGGAACATCTTTTACAATAGCATAATATGCATTGGATGAAATTTTGAGTTTTGTGCTATCAAATGCATTGGTTGCATAACTAGAACCAAACAAAGCCACTCTAATATCTTCAGCAATTCCTGCCCAATTGATATCCATTTGGTAATTGGTTGTCATACCATTGCCAAGTTCTACAAATTGAGTCAAATCGAATTCTTTTGAACCAGCACTAATACTAACATCTAAATATTGTCTTTCATTGTCTGTCTCAAATTCGTTTTGTTTTGATTCTACACTACCTGTACCCTTGAGCAACAAATAAAAACTACAAGAAGTTGTATAACCAACAGGGTCTTCTCCTGCTTTTTGTACTTGGTATCCTACCGCAATCAAGATCTTCTTATCATCAAAAGCGCGTCCTGTTGTAATAGATGTACCACTAATTGTACTAAAGTAGTTGAGGTCACCACTCGCAACTTTGAATGTTGCAGAATAAACTGAACCATCATCATCTGCTGTTGTTTTGCTAACTTGGAAATATTGACTCAAATCATAGTTGGTATCTGCATCTACTTCTATCGTTGGAAGTGTGTTGTAATCATACCATTCGCTACTACTATCCAAACGATATTGGATCTTAATATTGCTAGAAACAATAATATAATATGTTTGGCTATACCCCAACAATGATACTGTGAATGTACCTGAAGTGGTTGTATTGGTTGCGTTAGCACCAATATAGAGTTGTTGGATATTGGTTCCTGCTGCAATATTGGCTCCTGTAGACCAGTCATTGCCATCATACCAATAAAAATACAATAAAGATTGGTTGTTTTGAGAAATCTCAAACGTACAAGCATTAAGAATGTCTGATGTACTAATACCACCCAAAGAAACAGATAATGCCGCACTAGTTGTTGCATCCCCATTCAAAATCATACGCGTACCAGCTTTTAATTCTGATTGATTGCTAGCACTATTGATATTGACAACTTGAGATCCAGTTTCGATATATCCATTCTCATCAAATGACTTGAAGTCAAATTGTGGTTGGTCTTGAGACAATTGCACTTTCCAATCAGTCATAATTGTATAACGTTGGAAATAGTTCTTTCCATCGTAAGCATACACATTTTCTTCGGTAGTTGTTTCGTACGCAAAAATATTAAGAACGAACACAATATTGCATGGATCTACTGGAGCTTTTAAGAATTGTACATCAATGGAAACTGTTGTTGCATCCGCCATAACAGACAAAGCAACATAACTACTAGCATCTGTCAACACTTGTTCACTTTGATTGTAAGTAACAAGATAAGGAACACATTGGTAAGCTACACTTGGTAAAATCATGGATTCTTGGAACACACCTGCATCTAGATTGCTAGATTGGTTGTATCCGTATGTAAAGCCAAAACCTTTTAGCGTGAAAGCATAGTTGGAATTGATCGTTCCATCTTCAGAGATCTCTTGACCAGCATAATAGTTGGCATATTCACTTTTGAATGCTTCACTTCTATTGGCATAATCTTGTACTTTCCAACTTGCAACATTACCCACAACTGCTGCTTTGATGGTCACTTCTTCTACTTTATCTTGTGGATAAGCTTGTTGAGTATGGTCAGCATAACCGCTTGCCCCATAATATTGGTACGAATCGGTATTGCTAATTTCTAAGAATTCACCCTTAACTTCAATACGACATACCAAAGGATTGGTATCCACAGCAACATCATCTACATTACGCTTGTATTGGAAGTTGATGTAATGATTGTCCAAATTATCTTTGACACGAAGTGTTACACGAATCACACCAAGTGTACTATCATAGACAGCGCCACCCAACGCAAAAGATGCATCTTGATTGTATCCATCTGAGTCAAGTGCAACACCATCAAACGTAATATAACTACCTAGATTGTTAATAAGATCGGTATCTTCCAGTGCTCTCTTAAAATTACCTACATAATCAATCTCTTTGCTAGCAGCATAATAGTCTGCTCCGTTGGATTGAATAATTTTGTTGGTTAGGATTACTTCAAATTCTTGATCGATGAGAACATTGATTGTTCTATCTGCTCTTACAATGGTGACAGCACCTTCAGGGATAGCACTCACTTCCCCCATAGATACTTCTCCATCATATTCGTAAAGCACATCGTATCCTGTACCTTCTGCATTACGTAAAATGTATTCTGTACCTTCAAAATTGGTATATGCATATAAGGTATCTAAGAATGGACGAACAATATAATTCATAGAATTGTTGCCAGTACCACCATTACTCATATCAATGTATTGTCCATCTTTCATGATGACATCCCCATTGATATCTGTCTTAACAACAAATGCATAGATCTCTACAGGTAGATACCCTCTTGTTGTATCATACAAACTAGCATTTTGTGCTACAATGACTGGTCTACCAGTTGTTCTGTCCGTTTCGGTAATTTCATAATACTCTACACCATTGAATGTGTATGGTGTTTCGTTGACTTTAATAACAAATTTTCCATTGACAGCAACACTATCCGCACTCGCAAAATATTTTACTGTTGTATATGTAGGTGTTGTATTGCCAGCGCCTTTTACTTGTACATAATCACTTGGCAACACAAATGTATTGTTGTACACTTGTCCACCAATGCTTGTACCACCAATTGTGGTTGATAAAATTTTGTTGTTGTCTGTTAGTTGATACAAGAACTTAATAGATGACACACTTTCTTCTACCATATCCACTTGTGTCAAACTATAATAGATAATTTCTGTTGTTTCTTCAGCATCACTCGTTAATTTTACATTGGCTTTGTATGTGAAGATCAAATATAATTTTTGACTAAGACTTTCCGGTTTGTTGTAAGCACTAATGGTCCAGTTGTCCCCAACCTTAGCAGGATTGGTTACAACAAGAGAAGCTTGTGTCAACGGATCGTCAATAGACAAAACACCAAACTCTTTGTTTTGATCACTAAAATTATACTCAGAGTTGAGAAGCTCTACCAAAGTTTCTACTTCTGTCTTTGCTTCTCCTTCTGCCGTGGCATAATCTTCGATCATATATGTACCATCAACCAGTCTTACACCATATGTCTTGATATCATAAAGATAACTGTCTAGATTGGAAGTACTAGATGCAGGAAGAATAGCTACGCCTAGTTTTTCTTTCAAATCACTAATGGAATAATTCCATGTGTTATGAACATCCATACTAACCAAGTCCGTAGATGTTAGTTCACTAATTTGGTCGTTGATCACAAGTGTTTTTTGTGCTGTTGTAATATACAAATATTGTACAGCATCTTGGAAAGATGTATACGTATCAATATCCAATTGCATTTTGGTTACATCAATAACATCATGGTCAGCCGTACGTCTATGATAAGCAATGAATTCATATCCTTGGCGATATTGGTCATCTTCGTTATCAAAAATAGCATAAGAATAGACATACTTATTACCCACTTGTTCGCGGGTGATCTTATATTTGCCACCGATCTCAACTGAATCGGTTGTCATACTCTCTACATCATATGCAATAGAAAATTGCAAAATATTCATGCGATACTTGTTTAAGAATGCATTGGCTTCTTCTTTTTTATCTAAGAAGTTGTCAGAAGTAACACCAAGTGCTTGATAGTCTTGTAGCAATCGATAAGTATCCATAGATTTTACAACAATTGTTGTTTCGCCATCACGTCCAGCCACAAATGACCAGTTGCTTTTTACAACACCACTTGTTACATCAACCGTATTACCCAAATTGGTAAGATTGGTGATGACTGGTGTTACATTGGCTTTTGTATCATATACTTCTACACTCACTGGTTTTGTGATATCACTGCTATATGTTGCAGGTTTATTAGTAGGATTGAGTGAAGAACTAGGAGTTGAACTTACGGAGAATGTTTGGGTACTAGTAGAAAATTTGTAAGTAGATTCTAGGTTTGTCGTCAATCCTTGAATGGATTGGTCAACAAAGAATGTGAGTGGAGTGCTTGTTGCTGTAAGACCACGAGAGTCGTATGCAGTAATTGATACTTCCCCACCTTCGCAATATCCGTTGGCATCACGAATAAGACTCACTTTGAATTTTTGTCCAGCGGTTATTTGGTTAGGAACAGATACAATCCCTGCACCTTCTGTCACCTTCAATGTCAACTTCTTATTAGTTGCATTAGCAGGTGCAAAAGAAATGGATGTCTCAAAATCATCTGCTACTACATATGCCCCATTGAGTCCATCAATGGCTGTAGTTTGGAATACATTGGTATCATCCACTTCCACTTCATCAAATGTAATAGAACTGAGTTCTATCGTGTTAACTTTGAATTGCCCTGTTAAAAACAAAACACCTATGAGTAGCGTCATACTACCCATAATGCCGGCAAAGATCCATCCTAATATTTTTAATACTTTCACACTTTTACTCCTATTTCCCAGATAGCGTTGCACTCTTTTATTTTTGTCCATAAAATCATTATCAGTAGTATGCACAAAAATAAAAGAAAATATATATGTTAAAATTACATTTTAATTATAAGAAAAAGGTCTAATTTTGTCAAACAAATAGCAAGTAATTTCGGCACTTATTACAAATAATTTTTCAATCAATTTATTATAAAAAACCACTATTAATAATCCAAAAATAATGTTGTTGACACAAACATTGCATTTCGTGTCATTGAATAACCTAAATATCAACAAAAAAGAGAGATAAGCATCTCTCTTTTCGTCTACTGTTATAAAAGTTCTACCAAAACCGTATTCATTAGATAATATCCATTTGGCGTTAATTTTAGATACTGCCCCTCCATCGATAACAACCCTTGCGATATCAGTTTTTTAATTTGTTTTTGTTTTACACTTTTTATATCATATCCAAAATAATTAGAAAGACGATCACAATCAACTCCTTGATTGGTTCGTAATCCCAACATAACCATTTCTTCTATTTGATCACTTTGTGATAACATTTGACAATCTATCATTGTCGATTGGTTGTGATTTATTTTGTCTATATACTCAAGCAGATTGGTTGTTCTTGAAAAACGACAATCCCCCACTTTTGAATGGGATGCGACTCCAAAACCAACATAATCTTGATATTGCCAACAATGCAAATTGTGTCTACATTCTTTATCTTGTAAAGCAAAATTACTCACTTCATATCTTGTATATCCATTTTGAGTGAGGATATCTGCCACTTTTTCATACATATCCACAACATCATCTTCATCAGGCAAAACAATTGCTCCAGACTGTACTTGATGATGCAAAACAGTCCCCTCTTCCAAAATCAAACTATAGGCACTAATATGAGAACTATATTGCATGGCAAGTTTTGTAGTATCTACTACTTCCTGTAGGGTTTGCGTTGGAAGACCCAACATAATATCCGTATTCATATTACGAAAGCCTACTTTTTTAGCATTGGCTACCGCATCCTTATATTGTTGCAAATTATGACTTCTTCCAATCAGCGAAAGTAACCTATCTTGTTTTGCTTGTAGACCAATAGATAATCGATTGATCCCAATATTAAAATAAGTTTGTAATTTCTCTAGTGTCAAGCTATTCGGATTGGACTCTATACTAATCTCACAATCCTTCATCACTACAAATGATTCTCTAAGCACATGCATAATATCAGCGATATATTGCGCATCAATAAAACTTGGAGTACCCCCACCAATAAAGATGGTGTCTATTTGATACTCTTTATATTTTTCACTCTCTTGACGAATTTCTTTTATGATTGATTGCACATATGCTGATATGTGTTTTTGACAATTTGTATAGGATATAAAGTCACAATAATGACACTTTTTGACACAAAATGGGATATGTATGTATATACCTAATCTCTTCATTAGTCTATTTTGAGAATACTCATAAAAGCTTCGCTTGGGATCTCTACACTACCCACTTTACGCATTCTCTTCTTTCCTCGTTTTTGTTTTTCAAGCAATTTTTTCTTTCTGGTAATATCACCACCGTAGCATTTTGCCAAGACATCTTTTCTAAGTGCCTTAATGGTTTCTCTCGCAATAATTTTATTACCAACAGCCGCTTGGATAGGAACTTCAAACATCTGTCTAGGAATAACTTCTTTCAATTTTTCAACAAGTGTTCTACCTTTGCTGTATGCTTTATCTTTGTGTACAATGACACTTAACGCATCACACAAATCCCCATTGAGGAGCACATCTAATTTTACAAGATCGCTTGCCTGATATCCACACATTTCATAATCCATACTCGCATAGCCTTTGCTATAACTTTTCAGTTTGTCAAAAAAATCATAGACAATTTCGTTGAGTGGCATTTTATACTTGATATGTACACGATTGCTATCAAGGTATTGCATATCAACTTGTTCTCCACGCTTTTCTTGTGCAAGTTGAATAAGGTCACCCATATAGGCTGGTGGTGTATACATAGACACCATTGCCATTGGTTCTTCCATGTGAGAGATCTCTTGCGGAACAGGTAGATCAGCAGGATTGCTAACTACCAGCATAGACCCATCTGACTTATATACATGATAACTAACAGATGGCGCGGTCGTAATAAGATCAAGATCAAATTCTCTTTCTAATCTTGCACCAATGATATCCATATGAAGAAGACCCAAGAATCCACAACGGAATCCAAAACCTAGTGCTTGGCTTGTTTCTGGTGTATACTCCAAAGATGCATCGTTCAATTTTAACTTTTCAAGAGCATCTCTAAGTGCATCATAATCTGATCCATCTACACAGAAGATCCCGCTAAAGACAACCGGTTTTACTTCTTTGTACCCAGGAAGCGGCATTGCTGTTGGATTGGTAGCAATAGTAATAGTGTCACCAACTTTTGTTTCGCTCACATTCTTAATACTAGCACAAATGTATCCAACATCGCCTGCTTGCAATACACTAACTGCTTTTGCTTTTGGCGCAAAAACACCTACTTCTGTTACGTCAAATTGGTGTCCTGTGCTAAAAAATTGGATCTTATCTCCTGCTTTTACTTGACCATCTACAATTCTCACCATGCAGACTGCACCCTTAAAGTTGTCATAATAACTATCAAAGATGAGTGCTTTGAGCGGTGCATCCACATCCCCTTTTGGTGCAGGAAAACTCTCAATCACTTGTTCAAGTACTTGTTCTACATTGGTCCCTTCTTTTGCACTGACTGCTGGAGCATGGTCAGCAGGAATTCCAATAATATCTTCAATCTCACGTCTACTTTCTTCCACTTGTGCGCTTGGCAAATCGATTTTGTTGATGACTGGTAAGATTTCCAAATTGTTGTCTATTGCTAGATAAGCATTGGCAAGTGTTTGCGCTTCCACCCCTTGTGTGGAGTCAACAATCAAAATTGCTCCTTCACATGCAGCAAGACTACGACTTACTTCATAGGTAAAATCCACATGTCCAGGGGTATCAATTAAGTTGAGAGTATACTCTTCTCCCTTATAATTGTATTTCATGGTTGTTGGAGTTAACTTTATCGTAATCCCTCTTTCTTTTTCCAGTTCCATACTATCTAATATTTGTTCTTCCATGTCACGTTTTTGCAAAGTACCAGTCTTTTCAATCAGACGATCAGCCAATGTACTTTTTCCATGATCAATGTGTGCCACAATACAAAAATTACGAATGTGTTGCATTCTATCCATGATTTTTAACCTCAAGTCATTTTTATCACATATATTTTATGTTATTTTGGCTTTTTTTGCAATTATTTTCTATTATTTTATCTATTTAGTAGCATATTTTTACATTTTTTGCTATCATATAATTGTAGAGGGCTTGTTCTTCTACAAGACAAAGCGCGATGACGCACCCCTGTAGCAAACAATTGCTAAGAGAATGAGTTAATAATGATCATAGGAAATGTAGATATGAATATATTTGAAAGTTGGATTGTTGGAGAATCCATTGCAAAACACGGACTTTTTAACGAGGAACAACCAGAGCAATCAAAACCTGCAATTTTGGCTGCTATTAAAGAAAAAATGGCTATTATGTTATCTGTTATCGAAATCAAAGATGGTACTTTGATTTGCTTTTCCGATACTACCCTTGCAAGACTTACCGGACAATGTGGATATACTTGCCACCTTGAAAAAAAGGACTTAGCTAACATCACTTATCTCAAATCTACTGAGCCAATTGTTACGCTAGAAGATATGCTTAACACAATTAGTGGTAAAGTACCTGTTTTGATTAATGTTATCAATACATCTTGCCAACCAAGTGCTGAGAAGAAGATTGTTGCGCTATTGAAAAATTATAAGGGACAATACGCCTATACAAGTGTTAATCCTGTCACAGTAGAATATTTGAGAAAAACCTGTCCTGATGTTTTTGTTGGGATCAAAGTTGTTGAGTTCCGCGCGAAAAAATATTGCGGTTTTAAGACCAAAAAATTGCTAAAAATGAAATATAATAAAGTTTGTGACCCACAATTTGTTCTTTATAATGCAAAACTTTTACCAAGTAAGTATACGAAAAAATACAAACATTTGCCGCTACTTTGCTACAATGTCAAAACTAATGATGACTACTTAGAAAAAATTCAATATTGCGACAATATTATCCTAGATGGATTTGTTCCAAAAATCTAAAATCACAACAAAAAACCACGTTATTACGTGGTTTTTTCTTTCTTTAATAATTGATGTTTTCCAATTCGAAATAAGCTTGTGGATGTGCACAAACTGGACATACCATTGGAGCACTTGATGCTTTAATTCTAGCACCACAGTTGCGACATACCCAAACCATATCTTTTTCTCTTTTGAATACTTTACCTGATTGTAAGTTTTCATAAAGTTTTTGATAACGTTTTTCGTGTTCTTGTTCAATTTTTGCAACACCTTCAAATTCTTTTGCAATTTTATCAAAACCTTCTTGTTTTGCTACTTCAGCAAACGTCTTATACATATCAGTCCATTCATAATTTTCCCCTTCAGCTGCGGCTTTAAGGTTTTCTTCCGTTGTACCGATACCATTAAGGTGCTTAAACCACATTTTTGCGTGTTCTTTTTCGTTTTCAGCTGTTTCTGTAAAGATAGCAGCAATTTGTTCATATCCTTCTTTTTTTGCTTTACTAGCATAATAAGTATACTTATTGCGTGCTTGACTTTCACCAGCAAATGCTGTCCAAAGATTTTGTTCTGTTTTGCTACCTTTTAATTCCATAATTTCCCTCCTGTTTGGTACAATTATTATATCATAAGGATATTATGATACCAAATTATTTTGATGTTTTGTTCAGTTTTTTCTTTCGAATCAATCCTTTTTCTCGACCATTGTTGCTTGGCACATAATACACTTTATTTTTTACAACATCTGGTAAGTATTGTTGTTTTACGTACCCACCAAAATTATGAGGATATAAGTATTTTCCTGTCCCATCATTGTATCCCGTTGGATGGTTTTTTAAGTGATTTGGCACAACAGCATTCACATATTTTTCTGCATCCTCTCTTGCTTTTGACATAGCAAGATATACTGCATTGCTTTTCTCTGCTTCGCAGATATAGATGATAGCATGACTTAACGTCAAATTACATTCTGGATATCCCAATTCTTCACAAGAACGAAGTGCGCAAATTGCAAGCAATAAAGCATTGCTATCCGCCATACCAACATCTTCACTTGCATGTGCTATCATACGTCGAGCAATAATTTTTGGATCTACACCAGCAAGCAATAATTTTTGGCTATAAAATAATGCAGCATCAGCATCACTACCACGAAGTGATTTGCAAAAAGCACTTAGATAATCATAGTATGTTGTCTCATCCATGCCGATACTCTTTTTTTGCACACATTGTTCGGCAATTTCCTTAGTGATAACAATAACTCCATTCTCATTCTCTGTGGTCGTTTTTACAGCCAATTCAAGCGAATTATAGGCACTTCTTACGTCTCCACCACTCACCCATGCTAAAAAGTCTAGAGCATCGTCCTTAATGTCTAATTGATAATTACCATATCCTTTTTCTTTATCTTCAATCCCTCTCAATAAGGCCTTTTTTACATCAGCAGTTGTGAGCGGACGAAATTCAAAAACTTTGCATCTAGACACAATAGCACGCGTCATATTGATATAAGGATTTTCCGTTGTTGTTCCTATAAAAATAATGCTTCCATCTTCTATCGCTTCTAGCACACAATCACTTTGCGCTTTGCTCCAGCGATGACATTCGTCTAGCACCAAAAATGTCTTCTTCCCCGCCATTGTTTGGTTGACTCGTGCTTCCTTAATCACTTCTTTTGCATCAGCAACTCCAGAACTAACTGCATTGAGTTTTCTAAATTCTCCATCACATGCTTTTGCAATTAGGTTGGCAATTGTTGTTTTTCCTGTACCAGGAGGACCATAAAAAATACAACTTCCAAGACTTCCACTTTCAATAGCACGCATTAAAAAACTTTTTGGGTATACAATATGTGTTTGGCCAATAAAGTCTTCCATTTTGGTTGGTCTCATACGATCTGCAAGTGGTGCAAAACGAAATTGTGTATCCATATTTTTCTCCTTTATATCGTTATTTTACAATAATTGTAATTGTTAACGTCGTTGTTATATCTCCAATTGTGGCAGTAATCGTTGCCCAACCAGTTTTGTGTTGTCTAATCCAAAGTTTGTCACCTTTGACAAAAGCATAAGACCCATTGCTTACTACATCCATCACAGCTTCTACTTTATTGTTTTTATGATAAACAGCCAAGTCTACACACGCATAGCCGTCCACTTCAACAGTGGTTATTTCGATATTGTTTTGTGTTGCAACAATCTTATAATCTTCATCCACATAAGGCATAACCCACACTGTTACATAAACTTCACCACAAAGTTTAATCTCCGTATGCCCTACTTTTAGACCTGTAACTACCCCGTCTTTCCAACTGATCATAGAATCATCATAAGTATATTGGGCAATAGCATACGTCGGCAAATAAGACTTTGTTAATGGATATGTCTTAGGATACTCTGCTACAACTGTTTCTCCTGCATCATATAGATAGACAAAAATATCCAATAATCTGGTTGCTGTTGCTTTGATTTGTTCCACAACAATAGTGTATGTCGCTGTTTCGTTACCACACACAATTGTAAAAGTTGTGACCCCTTCATTTACCACAGAAATAGTCTTTGTTTCGACGTTGTATGTCACGATTGAATTATCTACCACTTCTACCGCAAACTGGTCAATATTGACGCCATTTTGTTGTAATTCTACTCTTACTTGATCGTAGACATCCTCTCTTAAGGCTAAAGCCGAATCTTTTACTTTATATAGATAAAGTGTATTGTTTTCTGCATTGATTTTGTTGTCATCTGCAGTAATAAAATAAGTAGAGATTGCATCATTAGACAAAACTGTCACATTCAAAGATACTGCAATGGTACTAGACGTTCCCAGATCTGCTGTATCTTGATATATTCCTTCAATGGTATAAGATCCAGCCTCATCAAACATAACTTGCATACTAATAGTTTTGGCACTAATACCTCTTTCACATTGCATGTACATATGTTCTTGCGTTGTCCATTGCCATTTGGAAGAATGAATGGTTTTTTGAGTAGAAATAAGTTGCATTGTTACCCATTCTCCGGCACTTACCACGCCATCTATATACAATGTCAAATCACTGGCATCTATTGTTTTTTCTACCCATATTTGGAACTCTTTTTCGATATAAATTGGTGTATGATTTCCATTCTCCCAATCATATGATAATCCACTTTCAACTTTGGCTACCAACGAATACTGACCGCAATATTCTCCAGCAACAAATGTTTCAGCTTGCAACTGGCTAATAGGATTGTATCCTTCCGCACCTTCTGGATACTTAGTCACAATATATTCAATATCACAATCTAGATTGTCACTATGAGCATTGTAAGCCTTGATCATTTTGCTTGCTATTTGATTTTGATAAATTGTAAAGATAGACCCTGTATCAACAAAACCATCCGCATAATGATAAGGATCGACCAATACTTCAAATGTTGTAGTAAGGTATTGTGTATCGCTAGTCATTACTTTACATGTAATGGTTGCCGATTGTATAGTATCTGGTCTTTGTCCAATATAAGAAAGTATTCCTGTTGTTGCATCATAGACAATATTAGGATTGGTAGACATCACTTCTACATTATAATGATATTGATATCCACTTTTTGTTGTAATGTATAATGGATTGACGGCTTTCTTTAGGTAATTGAAGCCAATTTTATCCTTTTGTACAGCAATACTTGTAGCATAATCTTTGTCTACAACACACAAAGTCAAATAATAATGATATGTTTTGTTTTCTGTGACCACTTGCATTGTAATAGATGTATCTCCAGTAGATAATGCTGTCACCACCCCTTTATCGTCAATAGAAATAATCTCGTCATTATATCCAGAATAATAAACCCAATATTTTTCATTGGCATCAATATCTACACCAAATAGTTGTCGAACAGAACACTCTTCATCCATAAATGCAATATTGGTATCTTGAGCGACATTAATTGTTAATTTTTTTGATCTTAGAGTAAGAAAAAGGACTGCACCAACAGTAAGTGCAATACTAACAACAACACATGCAAGTATGATCCAATATTTTTTCTTCATCCTACGCCCTATAATTCTAAAATCCTTAACTACTATTAGTATACCAAATTAGTGAAAGATTGTCGAGTATAACATACTTTATAAAAACAAAAAAATACATGTAGTTAACATGTATTTTTTGCATAATTTTAATTATTATTTTATTAAATTAATTCAATGATTACTAATTGAGCATTGTCACCTTTTCTAACACCAAGGTTAAGTACTCTAGTATAACCACCGCCAATTCCTAATTGTTCTTTTCTTTCTGCATATTTTGGAGCATATTCGTTAAAGATTTTTTCAATTAGTGGGTGTTTGATATCTTTTGTACGAGCAACAAAAGCTTCTTTGCTTTCTTTGTTAGCTCTTACTTCTTGGATATCATAAAGTTTAGCCATAATTTGACGTCTAGCATTCAATTTTTTAGGACCGTCATTCAAAACTTCTTTTTGAGATTTTACACCATTAGCATCAACAACAGTTTTCACTGCTTTTACTGTATCTTGGTAAGTGTTAATCGCTTTTGTTAGAAGTTTTTCGGCATAAGATTGAACAGCTTTTGCTTTGTCAGCAGTTGTTTCAATTTTTCCATACCAAAGCAAACTTGTAGCTTGGCTACGAAGTAAAGCAAGTCTTTGGTCAGTTGGTCTTTTCAACTTCTTCATTGTATTTCTCCTTATTATTCTTCATCATTTCTCAAACTTAAACCATAACTAGCAAGTTTTGTTTGTACTTCTGTAAGAGATGTTTTACCAAGATTTTTAACCTTAGCAAGGTCGCTTTCTGACTTTTTAATCAAGTCTTCAACAGTGCTAATACCAGCACGTTTTAAGCAGTTGTAACTTCTTACAGATAGATCCATATCTTCAATGGTCATTTCTAGTACTTTAGTTTGTTTATCTTCTTCACGGCTCACTAGAATTTCCATTTGTGACATATTCTCAACCAATTCTACAAACAAACCGATATGATCTTGTACAAGTTTTCCAGAAAGGCTGATCACTTCTCTAGCACTAAGTGTACCATTGGTTTCGACTTCGATAGTCAATTTGTCATAGTCAATTCTTTGACCAACACGTGTATTGGTAACAAAATAGCTAGCCTTTTTCACTGGAGTAAAGATACTATCAATAGCGATATAGCCTAATGGAGCATCTTCAATCTTGTTTTGTTCGGCAGGAACATATCCACGGCCACGACCAATGTATACTTCCATTTCTAGTTTCGCACCATCGTCAAGTGTACAGATATGAAGATCTGGGTTAAGAATTTCAACCAAATCATTTGGTTCGAAATCTTTTGCAGTCACTTCGCCTGCACCATATTTGTTAATTTTGATTACAGTACGAAAATCTGGGTCAGTATTCATTGTTTTTACTGCCAAACTCTTTAAGTTAAGGACAATATCAACAACATCTTCACTCACACCTTTGATAGTACTGAATTCATGTTGTACACCA
This sequence comes from Clostridia bacterium, assembly GCA_045538425.1. Lineage (GTDB taxonomy): Bacteria > Bacillota > Clostridia > Christensenellales > UBA1242 > CALVJJ01. The sequence goes on along the minus strand of JAZSRJ010000075.1, from coordinate 1,905 downwards.
TTAATTTTGATACCAACAGCAGCAGCACCTGGAAGAGCTGACAAGCAAACTCTTCTCATGCAGTTGCCTAAAGTTAGACCAAAACCTCTGTCTAATGGTTCTACGATAAATCTTGCAAAACAACCATTGTTTGTTTCTTCGCAAGTAATTTTTGGCTTTTCGATTTGCATCATACGAAAATTCCTCTCTAATTATATTATTATTTAGAATACAACTCAATAATCAAGTGTTCTTGGAAGTTCATATCAATATCTTCTCTTGTTGGAAGAGCATTGATTTTACCTGTAAGAGTATTGTTGTTGAACTCCAACCATTTTGGCATAACAACTTTAACATCTTTAAGTTCCTTGAACATTGGTTTATCTTTCTTGCTTTCTTTGATAGCGATAACATCATCAACATTAACAATGAATGATGGAATGTTAACTACTTTACCATTAACAGTAATATGTCCGTGGTTAACGATTTGACGGCTTTCAGCACGAGAAGCACCGATACCCATTCTAAATACAACGTTGTCTAGACGACGTTCCAAAAGTGATAGCATGTTTTCACCGACAATACCATTCATTTTGGTAGCTTTTTCATAATATCCTTTGAATTGTTTTTCTAACAATCCATAAGTTCTTTTAACTTTTTGTTTTTCTCTTAATTGCAAACCATATTCAGTAATTTTCTTTCTAGCTGCACCATGAACGCCAGGAGCTACTGGTCTTCTTTCCATAGCACATTTTTTAGACAAACATCTTTCGCCTTTTAAGAAAAGTTTACAACCTTCACGACGGCATAATTTGCAATCTGCACCTGTATATTTTGCCATTATTGTTCTCTCCTTCTAAATTCTTCTGCGTTTTGGTGGACGGCATCCATTGTGTGGGATTGGGGAAACGTCTTTGATTGAAGTAACTTCAAGACCTACACTAGCAAGTGCACGAATTGCAGTTTCACGACCATTTCCTGGTCCTTTTACATATACATCAACACTCTTAAGACCTTGATCTTTAGCAGCTTTAGCAGCAATTTCTGCAGCTTGTTGAGCAGCAAATGGTGTGCTCTTTCTGCTACCGCTTAGACCAAGACTACCAGCACTTGACCAAGATACTGCGTTACCAGCATCGTCAGTGATAGTGATAATGGTGTTGTTGAAAGAAGAATGAATATGACAAGCACCATGATTCAAATTCTTTGTAGATTTTCTCTTTTTAGTCTTTTTCTCTGCCATGATTCATACCTCCTTATTTCTTACCTTTACCCTTAGAAACTGTCTTTTTAGGACCTTTTCTGGTTCTAGCATTAGTTTTTGTGTTTTGACCTCTTACAGGAAGGTTACGTCTATGACGGATACCTCTGTAGCAACCGATTTCTTGAAGTCTTTTAATGTTAAGTGAAATTTCTCTTTGCAAGTCACCTTCAACTACACAATTCTTTTCGATATATGTACGTAGAGCACTTACTTCGTCTTCTGTAAGATCTTTTACTCTTGTGTCAGGGTTGATTTTGGTTTCTGCTAAGATTTTGTTAGAAGTTTGTCTTCCAATACCGTAGATATAAGTCAAACCTATTTCTACTCTCTTTTCTCTTGGTAAATCAATACCAGCAATACGAGCCATTATTCTCCTCCATAAAATAATAAATTAAAATTATATATAAAAACGCAGATCAAGATGTAGTCTCCTACACAGCCGCCTTGACTGCCGTTTCTTTTGAAATAAATGGAAATCTCTTTCCACATATGCACCTAAGTGCAAGATGTCAATCTGACATTGGCAAGGTCAGATTAACCTTGTCGTTGTTTGTGTTTAGGATATTTTGAACAAATAACCATAACTGTGCCGTTACGTTTGATAACTTTACAACTATCACACATTTTTTTAACTGATGGTCTAACTTTCATAAGTTCACTCT
>JAZSRJ010000026.1:0-12097 GCA_045538425.1 Clostridia bacterium | reverse complement strand
TGAAAAAGTAGAAGGTGTAACAACCATTGCTGGTGGTCTTGTAGGCTATGTTACACATTATGGTGAAAATATTATTAACTCTGCTGATTATTTTGGTGGACATGTAAAAGATTGTTATGCTTCTATTGATTGTGATGGTGTTGCTGATTATTATGGTCAAGCAATCGGTTATTACAATCCAGAATATATCACTATTAGTTTGGGTGATGGCACTGTAGAAAAAGTTACTAATAAAGTATATGGTGTAATCTACAATAGTGATCTAGGTACAGTAAGCGACAAAGCGATTGGTAATGACTTTGATGATCAAACTGCTATGGTTGATGCAAAATATGTTGCATATGGATTGTCAACTGTCGAAATGCAAAACGCAGTCAACTATGTGTCTTATGTAAAAGAAGTTGGTGGCAATGAAGCTACTTATCGTTGGGCGTTCAATGATATTTGGTTTATGGAAGGGGAAGAAGTTAACCATGGATTCCCAATCCTAGATTATAGTAAAAAAGCAGTTAGCTATGGTATTAGTGATATTAGTGATGCTAGTACAGTTAGCACAGTTAACGATCTACTCAATATTGATCCAACGAAAGATTATGTATTGGTACAAGATCTAGTCATTGACAATAGTGCAATCGAATGGAATGGTATTGACAACTTCTCAGGTAAATTCTATACTGCACAAAAAGAAGATGGAACATATTATACAATTCGTTTCAAAACAACAGAAGATAGTCCAATCTTCAATACAATTACTGCAGATGGTGAAGTTCATGACTTGCATCTAGTAGATAGTACTTTTGAAAACTTAACAATAGACTATTTTGGTATGATTGCTAATGTTAATAATGGTATTATTCAAAATGCTGTGATTGATAGTTGCAGTATTACTGGTAGTATGACTGTTGGTGCAGTTGCTGGACACAACCTTGGTGGTGTTGTTGGTTCTGTAGTCGAAATCGATAACGCTATGGTATACACTTATACTGAAGTGATCAATAGCAATGTTTATATCAAAGCAGGAAGTGCAGATATTGCTGTTGGTGGTGTTGTTGGTGACAACGAAGGTGGTACAATCCGTTTTGTGAGAGTAACATCTACAAGTGTTGAAGTAAAAGCTGAAAGTAAAACAGATGAAGAAGGCAATCCAGTGGCTACAACTTTTGGTGGAGCAAAAGTTGGTGGTGTCGTTGGTTACAACTTGGCAGGCTATGTTGAAGATGCTGTTGTAGAAAATGGTAAAGCTCAAAACATTATCAAAGCTGCAGATGGAATCAAAGATATCATCATTGGTGGTATTGCTGGTGAAACAAGCGGTCGTTTGATTGATTGTTATGTATATGCTACAATTAGTTCTAACTATCAATATGAAAATGTAGAAGCAGATGCTGTCAGAGCTTATGCTGGTGGTATTGCTGGTAGAATCTTCGGTGATCCTGAAAAATTGGATAATGGATTTGCTACACATATGGAAAATTGTGGCTTTGTGGGTGGTAATATTTCTGGTTATTATGCAGGTGGTCTAGCTGGACAAGTTGCTGTAGGTACCAATCCACTAAGAAGACTTACTCAAGATTTCTTCGAATATTGGAAAGGTACAGGACATAATGCTGTTAGTTCCAACGATGCTCCAATTGATATCGCTAATTGCTATGCTAATGGTGGTATTTCTGGACAATATGTTGGTGGTCTAGCATCTTATGTAACCAATGGTCGTATGACCAATTGCTATGCTAATGCTAGCTTAAAAGGAAAAGCAGATACTGCACAAAAAGCAGGATTAGTTGCCTTGGCTAATTTCCAATTTGCAGAAGACAACAATTATGCGGGTACAATTGCAGAATATTGCTACTCTAATTGTGAATTTGATACTACAGGTAGCAACTATGCGCTTGCAACTGGTAACTTTAGAAAATCTTCATTCAAAGAATTTATTACTCTTGGACCAGCAAGACAAGATGGTTTCTTCTTGAAATGTATTTATAATGTTGATGCTGAAAATGCAAGTGAAGCAAGACTTCCATCAAGTGATGATTTTGCAAACTTCGTTATTGGTAGCAATGTTATCAATCTTAACACAAAAGATTTCTTTGCAGATTTCCAAAAGAACTTGAATAATTGGTTTGGTACAGATGTTGAGTTTGCCGAAGCATTTGTTGGTGATTACAACAAGATTGTTTGTAGCAACGGCGAAATGGTAGGAACAAATCCATCTGCATTTACAAGCAAAAATAGTTATGATCAATCTGTTTGGACTTTTGTTGAAGGTGGCACACCAGAACTTAAGGCTTGCCGTTATTACACAACAGAAAGACTTGAAAATGGTGGTTACAAATTGATTGAAAAATAAAAAATGGGGGGACTCCCCATTTTTTATTTTTTCTTTTCGTTTTGGTATTGCCTTTCTGTGTATTGCGTGGTATACTATAATGGCAAAATGAGAGGTGACTAATGACGAATCAAGATATACTAAGAATAAAAGCAATCAAAGAAAACGATGCAAAACAATTGGTAGAATCTTACCAAAACGAAATCAAATACAATCAAAAACATTGTTTTGAGCTTTTAGCGGGTTGTAATATGAAAAAAGCTAAAAAGGTAACCAGATATTTGTCTATTTCTCATATTAAAGAGATAGTAGATACTTGTGCAACTCTACCAATGCTAGCTACAGGATATTATAGATATAGAGAATCTTTTGCACCAGGACATTTTAACTTATATGTTAGTGATGATGATTTGGATGTGTGTCATGATATTCTTTTTAGTGCTGCAGAAAAAAGAAAGATGTTGCATGAAGCTTATAAAGTATATCAAAAAGATAAAGATTTTGATCAGTTGATTCAATCAAAAAAGAAAAACACGAGTTAGCTCGTGTTTTTTTAATCCCCATATTATTTATTTTTTTCAAGTTCTGCACTAAAAGCATCAACAACTGCTTTTGTGATCATTTCGCGTGTAGCGGTGTCTAGTGGATGTGCAACATCTTTGTATTCGCCATCTGGAGTTTTTCTTCTTGGCATGTTGACAAAATATCCTTGTTCACCAGCAACAATTTTGATATCGTGTACAACAAATACTCCCTCAATTGTGATAGAAGCGACTGCTTTTAATTTGCTATCCTCTTTTTGAATGAGTCTCACTCTCACATCTGTAATTTTCATTTTGTGTACCTTCCTTTTTTGTTTTAGTTTTTCAACTTACTTTATTTTAACATATAAAATGCGCTTCATACAACTTTTTTATAGTAATTTCATATATATTTTTTGAGGTAAATTGGGAATATGGCATCAAAAAAGGTACATTTTATAGGAATTGGTGGGGTTAGCATGAGTGCACTTGCCAAATTATGTCTAAAACGTAATTGGAAAGTGAGTGGGAGTGATGTGAAAGAAAGTCTGGTCACACAAGAATTATCCAAGATGGGAGCGACTATTTTTATAGGGCATAGTGCAGAACATGTTTGTGGCGCAGATGTGGTTGTGTATTCTGGGGCAATAGATCCTAATAATATAGAGCGAAAAGTGGCAGAAAAGACGGGTGTTCGCTTGGTAGAACGCTCAGTTTTTTTGGGTGAAATTGCTACGGGATATAAGCATACAATAGCAGTAACAGGAACGCATGGTAAGACGACAACAACGGCTATGATTGGGTGGGTTTTGCAGTGTGCAGATTTTTGTCCGACTATTCATATAGGGGGTGTGAGTCACAATTTTGATAGCAATATGATCATTGGGGATAAAAACTATTTTGTGACAGAAGGTTGTGAGTATCGCAAAAGTATGTTGTCCCTATTTCCAGAAGTGGGAGTCATTACTAGTATTGAAAAAGATCATACTGATTGTTATAAGACATTAGACGAACTAAAAGATTCTTTTGATACATTTGCTCATCAATGTCAGTATGTTGTAAGTTTTGAGGATATGTTGGTGGGAAAATATCAAGAAAAAATCTACTGCACATTAGGAGAGGAGAATGTAAGCGATGCTACCACAATTTGGCGTGCAAAACGAATAAAATATGTAGAGGATTATACAATCTTTGATGTAGAAAAAGATGGAGAATATTATGGGTATTTTGTACTCAAAATGATAGGTGAGTACAATGTGAAAAATGCACTTATTAGTATTGCTGTCGCGGATATCTATCATATCAGTTATCCTATTATCTATGATTCGCTGAAATCTTTTACTGGGGTGCAAAGACGATGTGAATTGCTTGGGTACAAAAGAGATAAGATTGTTGTTGCAGACTATGCACATCACCCAACAGCCATCCAGTCAACCATCAAAATGATAAAAGCGCGGTATGGTAAAGTGTTGTGTTTGTTTCAACCACATACGTATTCGCGTACAAGAGATCTATTAGATGAGTTTGTGACGTGTTTTGATGAGGCGCATCGAGTGGTTATATTGCCGACATATCCAGCAAGAGAAGAGTTGGATATGCGTGGAGATGCAAGTGTCTTGTACACAAAAATCAAGAAAAAGAAAAAAAGTTGGATTACCCAATGTCGAGAGGTTTTGTCTTATTGGATTGATGAATGTGATGTGGTCTTGATTCTTGGTGCAGGGGATATTTATGAAGATGCGTTGGATTGGCTAGAGGAAAAGTAGAAAAATATTGTAAAAAAAGTTGCATTTAGTGTTGACTATTTCGCCAAAATCTATTATAATGGTATAGCAATAAATGATAGAGGTGAATCATATGAAACAAGGAATACATCCAGATTATCATGAAGTTGAAGTAGTTTGTGCATGTGGTGCTAGTTTTAAGACAAAATCCACTCATGCTGGTAATGTTGTAAAAGTTGACGTTTGTAACAAATGTCACCCATTCTATAGTGGCAAGCAAAAACTAGTTGATACTGAAGGTAGAGTAGATAAGTTCAAGAGAAAATACAATTTGGACTAATATAAAATAACCTCTTTGAGAATAGCTCTTAGAGGTATTTTTTATTTTTAATTTAGGTTGTGGGATATGAAGTGGAATGTACTAGTAGACCAATTGAGGGAGAAGACTGGGCTAGAAAAATATATAGTCCATGCTTTTTTGCTCGACTATTTCGAATGTCTTGACACCTATACACATCCAGAGGAAATTAGTGATAGTGATGTTAGGGTGATTGGGCAACTTACAGAACAATTGTGTTCATCAAAACCAACTGCATATATACTTCAAAAAACCTACTTTTTTGATGCGTTTTATTATGTGGATGAAAGAGTATTAATTCCAAGACCTGATACCGAAATATTGGTTGAAAATGCCCTAAAAATATGTAAAGGCAAAGTATTGGATTTGTGTTGTGGTAGTGGTATTATTGGACTTAGTATTGCAAAACATACCGATTGCCATGTGACACTACGAGATATTAGCCCAGAAGCATTAGAGGTGGCAGAAATTAATAGAAAAAAAGTTTTAGACACTGCTACACAAGAAAGGGTGCAACTTTCACAAGGGGATCTATTGGAAGGGATGACGGATACTTTTGATGTAATTGTATCCAATCCGCCATATATCCCAAGTGATGATGTTTTGAATCTTGACGATGCGGTAAAAAATTATGAACCACATCTGGCGCTAGATGGCAAAGAAGATGGGTTGTATTTTTACAGAACAATGATTGCTACAGCACCAAAGTTCTTAAGAGAAAATGGATATATTTTGTTGGAAGTTGGGATAGATCAGGCAAAAGATGTAGCAAAATATTTGGAAAAAGAGTTCAAATGTATTACAATAATAAAAGATAATCACGGAGTAGAGCGAGTTGTTTGCGCTCAAAAGAGATAATATGATTGAAAAATTAAAGACAATTAAAGATAGATATGAAGAAGTGGGTGCACTTATTATGGATCCAGCAATTATTGCGGATAACAAACGTTATGCTGCACTTATGAAAGAGTATTCCAATCTTCAAGCATACAATGACAAATATGATGAATATCGCAAAGTAGAAAGTGATCTAGAAAGTGCGAAAGAAATGCTCAAAGATAGCGATGCTGAAATGGTAGAAATGGCAGAACTAGAAATTGCTGATTGTGAAGAAAAATTGGCAAAGATGGATGAAGAGATCAAGATCATGTTGTTGCCGAAAGATGAGAACGATGATAAAAACGTTATTCTCGAAATTAGAGGTGGCGCAGGTGGAGAAGAATCTTGCTTATTTGGAGCAGTACTTCTTCGTATGTATCGTATGTATGCCGAACGTATGCATTGGAAATTCGAACTTACTGATCTTAACGAAACTGAACTTGGTGGGGTTAAGGAAGCGAGTGTTGTCATTCGTGGAAAGGATGTATATTCTAAGATGAAGTTTGAAGGTGGGGTGCATCGTGTACAACGTGTACCAGAGACAGAAAGTGGTGGACGTATTCATACCAGTACAGCAACAGTAGCAATCTTACCAGAACAACAAGATGTTGAGATTGAGATTGATGAGAAAGATATCAGAGTCGATACTTATCGTGCAAGTGGTGCGGGTGGACAACATATCAATAAGACCGATAGTGCTATTCGTATTACCCACTTCCCAACAGGCTTAGTTGTTACTTGTCAAGATGGCAGAAGCCAAATCCAAAACAGGGAAAGAGCTTACGAGATCTTAAAAAGCAAATTGTATGATTTGCAAAAGATGCAATCTGATGAAGAGTATGCAAAGAACCGCCGTGGTATGGTAGGGACTGGAGATCGCAGTGAAAGAATTAGAACCTACAACTATCCACAAGGTAGAGTAACTGATCATCGTATCAATTATACTATCTACAATCTTGAAGGTTTTGTTAATGGTGATCTAGAGAGCATGATTGAAAACTTGCAAATGGCAGAACAAAAAGCAAAACTTGAAAATGCGTAAATAACCTTTCGTATAAAGGGGGAAATATGAAAATAATTTTAACAGGAGATCGTCCAACAGGAAAATTACATATTGGACATTATGTAGGAAGTCTTCGTAGTCGTGTAGAATTGCAAAACAGTGGCGAATTTGATGAGATTTTTGTCATGATTGCTGATGCTCAAGCATTAACTGACAATGCAGATAACCCAGCAAAAATAAGAGATAATATTATGCAAGTAGCACTTGATTATTTGGCTGTAGGCATTGATCCTAAAAAGGTGCATATCTTTGTTCAGTCTGCTGTACCAGCCCTTACGGAACTGAATATGTATTATCTCAATCTTGTTACGCTTAGTCGTGTACAACGTAATCCAACAGTTAAAAGCGAACTTAAGATGAGAGATTTTGAAGGATCTGTTCCGGTAGGATTCGTAACTTATCCAATTAGTCAAGCAGCAGATATTACGGCTTTTATGGCAACAACTGTGCCTGTTGGGGAAGATCAATTGCCAATGATAGAACAAACACAAGAAATTGTTCATAAGTTCAACGCTTTGTATGGAGAGACGTTGGTGAGCCCAAAAGTAATGCTACCAGATAATAAAAGCAGTCTTAGACTGGTTGGGACAGATGGAAAAGCCAAGATGTCTAAGTCACTCAATAATTGTATTTATCTCAGTGATGATAGTGATACATTGAGACAAAAAGTTATGTCTATGTATACTGATCCAAATCACTTAAAAGTGTCTGATCCTGGCAATACAAAAGACAATCCAGTCTTTATCTATCTTTCTTGTTTTGCAAAACAAGAACATTTTGCAAAATATCTTCCAGAATATCAAAATCTAGAAGAGATGAAGGCTCACTATGAAAGAGGCGGACTTGGGGATATGAAATGTAAAAAGTTTTTATTCCAAGTTCTTGATGAGTTCTTAACTCCAATTAGAGAAAAACGTCATTATTATCAACAAAATCTTGATCTTGTATATGAGATTTTGCAAGAAGGAACAAAGAAAGCTAACGACAAAGCGAATGATACTTTAGCAAAAGTTAGAAAAGCGATGAGAATAGATTATTTTGAAGATAAAGATTTCTTAAAAGAGATGAAACAATTGATTGGTAACTAAAAAAGACAACCGTTAGTCTAACACTTTTGAAACTAGTGTAATAATTAAGAGAATTAGAAAAATATCTAGTTCTCTTTTTTCTTGGCTACTTTATGCCGTGAAAGGTACTTGACAAGAGAAGAAATGAAAACACAATATCAAAAGGCAGAGAAACGAAAAGGCGAAGCCATAAGCGCAATTATTGTTTCTCTGTCTTAACCAGCAAAAGAAAAATTCATTTCAGAGGCTTTTGTCAAGTACACCATGGAATAAATTAGCCATTATATATAACAGCAAAAAGCGAAAGTGTGTTACGTTTACCAACACTTTCGCTTTTTGTCTGCTTAAATTTAGTTTATTGACGTGTGCTTGTCTGTTCGTGCGGAGCGGGAACACTTGTATATGACAAGCACACGTCTAAATGCCATTTTTTAATTATTTTATTAAAAACGATACAAATGTACCAAAATTGTGTTATAATTTTATTATTGGAGAATTACTATGAAAAAAATTTATGTATTAGAACATTTTGATTTTAGTGATGAGCAAATGAGAAAATTGCAATCTCTTGGTGAAGTAAAATATTATGAAAAAGCAAATGAACAAGATATAGAACAATCTATCGAAAATGCAGATGCAATTTTACTTGATTGGTTAGACCCAAATCCTATTCTTGCGAAAATGAAAAAAGGACAATTTATTTGCTTACCTTATACAGGATATGATTGGGTTAAAAATATTCCTATTGCAAAAGAAAATGGTGTTATAATTTCAAATACTCCAAATTATTCTACAAACGCAGTTGCAGAACATCATTTATCTTTAATTTTAGATTGTGCAAAACATATTACAAGTTTTAACAATATTTATAAATCTGGCAAAGAAGTCGGATTTAATCGTGGTTTGGAATTAAAAGGAAAGAAGGTTGGTATTATTGGACTCGGTCATATTGGAAAAAGACTTGCAGAATTACTTTCTATATTTAATGTTGAAGTTATGACTTATAATAGAACACCAAAGAATCTTTCAAATATAAAAGATGTTGACTTAAGTACTCTGCTTTCATCTTGTGATATTGTGTGTAATACTTGCAGACTTACTCCTCAAACTCGTAATTTAATTGGGATGAAAGAACTAAAACAAATGAAACAAACTGCGATTCTAACATCAACGACAGGTGGTATTATAAATCTTGATGAACTTAATGAATTTTTGACAGAAAATAAATTGTTTGGTGTTGGACTTGATGATGTTGATCAACAACAAGTTCCAAAAGAATTGTTAAATTACGATAATGTGATATGTACTTATCATAGAGCATATGACACAAATGAAAGTGAAAACAATAGAATTAACTTATGCATTCAAAGCATTGAAGCATTTTTTAACAATAATCCTATTAATGTTATTTAAAATTAAAAACTCTATCACAAAGATAGAGTTTTTATTTCACTAGTTTCAAAAAGGTTAACCCTTGGGTTGTCTTTTTTAGTTGTTGCATCCACAACAACGATTGCATGACCAACATGTGTTATTATTGTCGTTGCCAATGGCCAAAATAAGGATTAAAAGCAATAAAAAGTTGGTGTTGTTGTTAAGATCAGCCCCATTGTTGGTTGTGAATATTGACAACAACAAAATAAGCAAGATGTCGTCGCTTAAGTTCATATTATCCCTCCAATATCCAAAAATTGATGATATTACTCAATATGCGACAAAATAAAAAATTGTGCAAATGAAAAAGAATATGATAGGGTAAGAGTAGAGGTGAACAATGGAAAGTATGATCATGCTGACAAAAGAAGAGGCAGACAGATTGCAACGTAATATTCCAGATGTAAAGATATTGACGAAGGTGGCAGATTTTTTTAGTGTTTTTTCTGATCCGACACGAGTAAAAATCATGACGGCACTATGCCTATATGATCTTTGTGTGAGTGATCTAGCCATCTTGCTTGGGATCAACCAAACGACCGTGAGTCATCAGTTAAAGTATCTAAAACAAAATAATATTGTGCAATCATCACGCGATGGAAAGATGATCTATTATTCTATCGATAGTGGCATGGTAGAAGATATTATGTCTTGTGGACTAGATTATTTGAACTGAACCTTTTACTTTTTTGTTTTTTGTGTTACAATAAGGGTATGGAAAGAATACAGCATATCAAAGATAAAGTAGCAAAATTACCAGCAAGTCCAGGTGTCTATAAGATGCTCGATGCTAGTGGCAATATTATCTATATTGGAAAAGCGAAAAACTTAAAAAATAGAGTTAGTAGTTATTTTGTGACTAATTCTAGTCATAGTGAAAAAGTAAAGCAAATGGTATCTCATGTTGCTACATTTGAGTATATTGTGACCAATACAGAACTCGAGGCACTAAACCTTGAGAGCAATCTTATTAAGACCAATCAACCATTCTATAATATACTCTTAAAAGATGGGAAAGCGCATCCGTATTTTCGTTTGCAATTAAAAGATGATTTTCCAAGATTGGAGATTACGAGAAAAATAAAAAGAGATGGGGCAAAATACTTTGGTCCATACTTTGGTAGTGTCCAAATTAGTGATCTCAATAAAGTAATTGAAGATGCTTTTTGTCTAAGAACTTGCAAACATCACCTAACGGTGTCCAAAGGACAAAAGAGAGAATGTCTTAATTATCATATAGAAAAATGTCTTGCTCCTTGTACATTTCGGGTGACAAAAGAAGAATATCGCAATGAGGTGAAAAAGGTGATGGATTTTCTGAATGGTGACCAAACCATTGCACGCAATGTCTTGACTCGTAAGATGTTGCTTGCGTCTGAGACGGAACAATATGAAAAGGCGTTAGAGTATCGTGATCATCTAAAAATGTTAGACTATCTCAATTCGAAGTTGGTTACCGAACTCAATGTGGATGTTGATCTAGATGTGTTTGGGTATTATACCAATGGGCAGTTGTCTTGTATTAGTGTGGTTGTGGTGCGTAATGGCAAAATGCTAGGATGCAACAACTATTCTGTGATAGATGCTAGCTTTAGTAAAGAAGAGACGATTCAAAAGTTTATTACACAATATTATCCAATATCTGCCACTATACCTAAAGAAATTGTCATAGATTTTGAAGATGATGACAATATGTTGGCGAAATGGTTAAATCAATATAGTGAAACAAGGACCATTGTTACCAATGCAAAACGTGGTGCTAAGAAAAAACTATTAGATTTGGCTGATGTCAATGCTAAGGAATATTTGGAGAAAAATATAGAGAAAGAAAAAGTGCAAGAGATGCGTACCATGGGTGCAATGACCAGACTACAACAAGTGTTGGGATTGCCTCGCATGCCAAGACGAATTGAAGGATTTGATATATCCAATACACAGGGAAGCAATATTGTCTCTAGCATGGTGGTCTTTATCAATGGCGAAAAAGCAAGCAAGCATTATCGTAAGTTTAAGATTAAGACAGTGCAACAACTACCAAACGATTTTGCCAGTATGAAAGAGACTCTCTCTCGCAGATTAGGAGAACTGCAAGGCAAAGACATTAGTTTTGCTTCCACTCCTGATCTTATCTTAATTGATGGTGGTAAAGGACAACTGGGCTATGCGTATCAAGTCATGCAAGATATGGGATACAATTTTCCAATGATTAGTTTAGCGGAAAAGAATGAGGAGATCTATTTGCCTAATCGCAGTGAGCCAATTAGATTGTCAAAAGATGATTATGCACTTAAGTTGTTACAACGTGTAAGAGATGAATCACATAGGTTTGCGATTACTTTCCATAGAAGTAAAAGAGCAAAGTCTATGATTCATAGTAGTCTGACAGATATCCCACTGATTGGAGAAAAGAAAGCACAAGAGTTATTGCAGTACTTTAGATCTGTTAGTGCGATTAAGAATGCGACGAAAGAAGAACTCTCTTTTGTGCCAGGTGTTAGCAAAAAATTGGCAGAAGTAATATTCAATCATTTTCACAAATAACATTTTGACTGGGTGTTTCATATATAATCTATACATGGATAAGGTGGATATATGAAAAAAAAGTTGTTAGATGTGATTCGTTATGGAAAAGTAGAACAAGATGTGTCATTGTCTAAGATGTGTACATTTGGTATTGGAGGAAAGGCAGACTATGTCGTATACCCAGCAGATATAGAAGAATTAT
>JAZSRJ010000045.1:0-2118 GCA_045538425.1 Clostridia bacterium | reverse complement strand
GTCCCACAAATACAAAAATACCAAACAAGCTCAATGTGATAAGGTTAAATGGCAAAATGGACGTCCAACCAAGCAATGCTATGCCTGCGTAACCAATGCACGCCAAAACAATGGATATCTTTTGTAGTTTTTTGCGTCCAAATTTTTCCGAAAGTTTGGGGTAAACAAGTTGTGAACCTATATTGAAGATACCAAATATTGCAACAAATGCAATAGCCATGCCATCGTATCCTATTTCTAGGTAGTACAGGTTGTAAGCCAAACCTACAAGCAAACTACTACCAACGTTGTAGAATAGCATTACAAGTGTCATCCACAAAATTTGGTCGTTGTTCTTGATGGTGTTCCACATTTGCTTCATAGAAACTTTTTCCGTTTGTTCCATAGCGCTACGTGGAGTTTCCTTGATAAAGACAACCATCACAGTTTGCATCAAAACAAAAATTACAGCAACAGCAATGGAAATCCATCCAAATGCTTGCAACACGTTACCTGGATACAAGAAGGAAATTCCGCCTTGTGCAATGAAAGCACCAACACCAGCAAATACTACTGTAAGCATTGTTGCTTGGTTGCGTTGTTCCTTTTTGCTGGATAGGCTTGCTAGCATGGACCAATATCCAATGTCGTTCATGGTAAAGGTTGACTCCCACAACAGATACATCACTGCCATGAATACAACAAACTTCCACCCTACCAACGTTTGAACGTTGAACATGATTATCAAAATTAGACCGGTTAGTACTGCGCCTATCAAAATCCAGGGACGGAACTTACCGAACTTCATATGAGAGCCTTCGATGATTGCTCCCATCATTGGGTCGTTGATAGCATCCCAAATGCGACCAAACACACCAATAATCAAGCTGATTACGGTAAATTGTGCAATGGAAAGCGTCATGCCGAATTGGATGTAAGTTAGCAAGAAAGAAGATATCAGTTGGTAGGACATATCTCTTCCGATACCGCTTACGCCAAACAGCCACTTGTTTTTGTTAAATTGTCTGTCTTCTGCCGACAGATTTGCTTTTGCTGCTTTTGTCATAAATAGCTCCTTGCAAATATTTGTTACTAACTTGTATTATATCATACAAAGAGATGTTTTTGTTAGAAATGAAAAACAATTTAGTTTGTTCACAAAACAATTATCTTTGCACACTGCAAAGCTGTTGCGATGTGTGATAATGTGCCTTTTTATACAGCCCACTTATTGAATTATACTCAAAAACGTGGTAGAATTAAATGTAGGAGACGTAAAAATTATGATTAGATGCAAGTTGGAATATTTAATTAAAAGCATAGATATTATACCCAGAAAACGCTTGATTTTTTTATTCGATAAAGATAGCCAATTTGAATTTCACAGGGTACACACAAAATCTATAGAAGAATTTAAAAATAAACAATACGATTTAAGTGATGAATATCAAAGAATCATGTATGAAGTGGAAAAAGAAACCAATGATTCCCTTCGTGATAAATACAAGGGTATATTTAGCGAAATCAATCAAATTTGTATAGAAAATAACACATACCCTATTTTTGATGATCCATCTAATATTGAGAAATGTTTGCAATTAAGAGAAGATCTTCTTAGAGTCTATGACGAAGAAATTATTAAAACGTTTTTTGATGGAAAGACACTTAGAGACTACGAACCACCACGTTTAAGAGAAGTATATTTATATCCTGCCGTCTTTGAAAAGGAAAATGACGGATATACTGTAACTGTTCCGGATATTTTTGGCGGAGTAACGTGTGGAGATAGTTACGAAGATGCCCTAAAAATGGCAGAAGATATGGTAAAAATGATGTTGATTGAAGCTCCAGGGCAATGTTTTGAACCTAAAAGTTTGGAAGAAACAAAGAAAAATTTCCCAAATAAAATAGTTGTAATGATTAGAGTAGAAATAGATAAAGATTGCATCAAATAAAACAAAAAAGGCAGGATTACCTTCCTTTTTTTTCGACTTTTCATTTTATTCTATTAAAATCAACCAAACAGATATTTTTGTTTGAAATGAAATACAATTTGGTTTGTTCCCAAACAACAATACTTACACGTTAGAATCTGATAGCTCTACAAAACTTGATGCCTATTTTTATATCTATACATAT
>JAZSRJ010000042.1:0-1941 GCA_045538425.1 Clostridia bacterium | reverse complement strand
GGTTGTGTAGCTATCACAGGTAACGCATCTACAAGAACAATCTTTACAACAGCTATCATCAGCATTGTAGTTGCTTTCTTCCGTCCAGCACTTGCTTTGGTAGAAAGTATGTCTTCTTGTTCTTCCATCATTGGTGGCATATCCATTGCTCTTTACGGCTTCATTGCAGTATCCGGATTGAAGATGTTCAAGGATATCGACCTAAACGACAACAAGAACTTGTTTGTTGTTGCAGCAATTTTGATTCCTGGTATTGGCGGATTGATTCTAAACTTTGGTCCAATTTCCATTTCTTCCATTGCCCCAGCTCTTATCCTTGGTATCATCACAAACCTTTTGTTGAAGGATAAAAAGCCAGCAGAAAACAACGATCAATAGTTGTAACGCACAACAATAATCAGGTGCATTTACAAATAATGGTGCACTAACGACGTGCAAATCACATAAAAACAAAGAGAGAACAAACTGCTAAAAGGGCAAATGGTTCTCTCTTTTTATATGCAAAAAAACACTCAAAACAGGCAAAATAAGGCATATTTTAGCAATATTTTGCAGTAATATTGATATACAATAGTAGTTGCTATTTTATGTGATGGAGTGTTCTTTTTATGTATTGCAAACGGATACTAATTATTCAACAAAGCAACCCACGCTTTGCCGAGCGCAACAGGGAGCTTTGTGGTATGGTCAAGCTTATCAACAATGCTAGTGCAACAACAGAAGCAACCATTTTTGTTACCAATGCGGATATTCAAGCCATTGGCGAGTGGTGGATATTGTTCAACTTCAATGGGGTGTGTTTTGCAAAGCAAATAATCAACTTTAACAATCAAAAGATGCAGTTAGTCAAGCAAGATTTGCAAAACGTAGGCTGTTTGCTAGTAAAAAAAGAAAAATACTGCTACGAAGCAGGTCGTGCTAGTAGTGGCAATATGTCTCTTTGCGACACGCTGTTTGCCAATATGGATATGTTGGTGCAAGCAGGCAAGGAGCAAACGATCACCGTGCCAACCGAAGCGCCCACACAATACGAGCAGTTTGTTGCATCCACTAACAACTTTTATCCAAATGTCGACTTGGACAAACTGCACCAAAAGGCTGGCGAACGGTACAAAAGTGTGCAGGAGTACAGCCAAGCATTTGAACGTTACTATGCCGCAGGAGCAGGAGCCGACTACTACAAAAGTGTTCAGCAGGAAATTGTCAAGGTGTTTGTACAATTTCCGCCCTACTACCCACTAATAAAAAAGTACGCAAATTCCTACTTTGTGCGGATAGACTTTCCTTCTTCGGAGAAGTACTTTGTTATGGGTGTACTGCAGCAAGATAAGCAAGTCAAGTACATTTGTTACGGATTGCCCGCCCAAAAGGAACCCTTGCAGGACAAAGACTTTTCTTTTGTAGAAGATACTCCAACATCATTTTGGATGCTTTTTCAGGACGCAACAACAGGGCAAATAACCACCAATGATGCCAAATATTGATGTTTTTACTATTCAAGTGTTTATACAAGAAAAGACTTTGAATTATACAAGTAAAGCTACTTAGCAATTATAGTTGTTCAAATGCAGATAGTCTTTGTACAATAATAAGCCAAAATGATACCTCCCTAAAGGCTGGTGCTACAGCACCCGCCTTTTTGTTTGTTGTTTTAGTCAAAAACCTCTCTCTTCACAAATCGGTAAAATTGTAGACTAAGTTTTTAGGCGTTAATTATTGAAAAATACTTTATTGTAATATATACTATTGTACAACAAGGAGAAGTTTTGTTATGGACTACGGAAAGATAGGCGCATTTATTGCAAATGAACGTAAACAAAAGAATATGTCCCAAATAGAGTTGGCAGAAGAGCTTTGTGTTAGTCCCAAAACTGTATCCAAGTGGGAGACGGGCAGGGGTTTACCTGAAACTGCCATATTATCCAACTTGTGTGCTGTGTT
>JAZSRJ010000093.1:0-10019 GCA_045538425.1 Clostridia bacterium | reverse complement strand
ATACGGCTTGCCATACGGTCTGGGTAAAATGGTTCAATGTCATCCATCTTTTCACCAACACCACAAAATTTAATTGGCTTGCCTGTAACCGCCTTAATACTAAGTGCAGCACCACCCCTAGTGTCACCATCAAGTTTTGTTAGAATTACACCTGTTATATCAAGTGCTTCGTTAAAACTTGTTGCAACTGTTACCGCATCTTGACCTGTCATACTGTCAACAGTTAGTAGTATTTCAGTAGGTTTGGTAACTTTGATAATATCTTTCAATTCGTCCATTAACTCGGTGTTAATGTGTAGTCGTCCAGCTGTGTCAATAATTACTGTGTCGTAACCTTTTTTGATTGCATACTTAATTGCATTAGCGGCGGTTTTTTGAGGTTTGTTAGTACCCTCATCGTAAACTTCAATATCTACTGATTTACCTACAACTTTTAATTGATTAATTGCTGCAGGGCGATAGATATCACAAGCTACAAGCAAAGGTTTTTTTCCTTGTTTGGTTAACATTTTTGCTAGTTTTCCACACATTGTTGTTTTACCAGCACCTTGCAAACCACACATAAGAATTACGGTTGGCGGTTTTGAAGCAATTGCTAATTTTGAATTAGTACTACTCATAAGAGCTGTCAATTCTTCATTAACAATTTTGATGACTTGTTGTCCTGGAGTTAGACTCTTTAAGACTCTTTCTCCTACCGCTTTTTCACTAATTTTCGCAATCAAATCTTTGACAACCAAAAAGTTGACGTCTGCTTCAAGTAATGCCATTTTGATTTCTCTCATAGCGTTCTTGATTTCGAGTTCTGTTAGTTGTCCTCGTTTTGTCAATTTTGAAAATACATGTGAAAGCTTTTCTGATAATGATCCAAATAATGCCATGTCTTACGCCCCCACACAATCAATGATTTCATTGAGTTTTTTCTTCTTTTGTGCTTCGGTAAGATCGGCGTACATTACCTCATTAACAATTGATAAGATCTCTTGATATTTTTCAAATAATCTTAACTTTGATTCATAATCTTCTAGTATTGCAGTAGTACGTTTGATCAAGTCATTAACAGCTTGTCTCGTTGTCCCATATTCCTCCGCAATCTCAGACAAACTATTGTCATAATAATAAAACTTTTGAAGAATATCTCGTTGCTTATCTGTAAGCAATCTTTCGTAAGTATCCATTAGATTACATATTTGAATATTCTTTTCTAGATTCATAATCTCTCCCAATACAAATGTGTAAAGTAAAAATACTTTACAGGTATTATATAGCAAAGTTGCATGCTTGTCAACTATTATTTTGTATTTTTATTTTTCTTTTTTTCCTTCAATTCGTTTTCTTTGTTTTTGATCATTTCCAGTATAGTAGGCAAAGCCTCTTCCATAGCAACACGGCCCGCCAAAATACTAGCAAGAGTTGACTTTTTATTAAAAACAAATTGTTTGAGCCCAATTTGGCTTGGTTTGACCATAACATCTGCCACCCTTGGCAAAATATCATTGTATTTCTTTTGTAGTAAAAAGTATGAATACATAATTGGGTCTACCATGCCTTTTACCTTACCATAAGACTGATATTCGCTAATTGGATTGATGGCAATGACTACATCAGCACCCATTTTCTTCACAACATTATCAGGAATGTTATTCAGTACTCCACCATCCACATAGACATGCTGTCCTATTCTTACTGGTGTGAACATGGTAGGAACAGAAAGACTAGCGCGCACTGCTTGACAAGCATCTCCTGTCTTAAATGCTTTTTCTTCCCCTTTAATCAAATCAACCGCCACACAACGAAAAGGAATCTTTAGATCGTTAAAAGTAGCATCATGTGTCAATTTTTTCATCCAACGAAGAAGACCTGACCCATTAGACAATCCATCAAAGTTAAAACTTGGTGAATACAAGTTGATTGTTCGTAGTTTTAGCGCCTCTGCCTCTATATCCTTTAAGGTCATACCATAAGCATACAACAATCCAACAACTGCACCCATACTTGTTCCAGCAATCATATGCACAGGAATATTATGTTCTTCTAGCACTTGCAATGCACCAATATGCGCCATGCCTAGTGCACCACCACCTCCTAGAGCTAGTCCAATTGTTACTTCTCCCATCACTATCTCCTCTTATTTCATCAAATATATCATACACAATCTAATAAAATATTGCAAAAAAAGCAATAATCCATCATATACATAATTATATCATTTTTTTCAAGGAGTCACAACAAAAATGGTTATGAAAAACCGCAAATGGAACATATTTTTATCGATAATTATCCTTACCGCCATTTTTTTGTTTGTTCTTACTCCTAAAGAAAATATTGACGCTTGCCTTAAAGGTCTTATTGTTTGGGCAACAGCTCTTGCTCCAGCACTCTTACCCTTTTTCTTTTTCACCAAACTACTCGCCATGTTGGGTGTTGTACAAGCTATCAGTAAGAGACTAGCACCTATTACGCAAAAGTTGTTTCACACATCAGGGATTGGTGCTTATATCTATTGTATGAGTATTTTGTCTGGATACCCAATGGGAGCAAAACTGACTGCCGATTATTACGCAATGGGACTTATCTCCAGAGGAGAAGCACACCGAATTACTACATATTCTTCCACAAGCGGACCACTATTCATTATTGGCACAGTGGGCATTGGTATGTTTGGCAGTTATCAACTTGGTATTATTATTTTACTGTCCCATTTTATTGGAGCATTTTTCAATGGGCTACTCTATCGTAACTATCTATACAACCCAACCAACACCACCCTAACATTGTCCATACCTAAAGAAGAAAATATCCTAGAAGATACTATGATGAGCACGATTAAGAGTTTGCTTATTGTTGGTGGTTATGTTGCTCTTTTCTTTACAATTATTACCATGCTCAACAATTTTCATATCTTGACTCCACTACAAATTCTTCTCAATTCAATATTAGAATGGTTGCATTTGCCTACTGGTTTGTCCTACGGAATCAGCAACGGACTCATCGAAATGACACGAGGATGTCTAGATATTGTAGGTACAACCAATCACATATCCACACTTGCTATCCCACTTACCTTTTTGATATCTTTTAGCGGATTGTCCATATCCTGTCAAGCACTAGCCTTTTTAAGAAAATTTCGCATTAGTATCCCCTTTTTCTTTTTACAAAAAACAACACACGCTCTTTGTAGTGTTGGCGTGTGTTGTCTACTTTGTTATCTATTGTAATAATAATTGAATACTGTTTGTTTTATTAACGCATACATTTCGTTAGCAGATTTTTCTTTTTCAAGTAGTATATCCATAGAGATTAGCAACCCATTGATAATTCTCCAGTTTTGTAGATCCAATGCTTCCATCATTGCATCTACTACCATACGCATAGATTGCATTTTGTTGTCTTTGATTTTTCTAGATTGTCTAATATGGATCATAAGATTGGAAAGTTGTGCTTTTAAGATATCATAGATCTCCTCATCTTGATCTTCTACGATATAAGGTTGTGGTTGCACTTGTGTAATTGTCTCTACCTCTTGTTCTTGTTCCACGTCTTCTAGCATAGACACCACACCTTCCTTGAATGGACTAAGCATGGTTAATGCAAAATTATGATAACTAGAATTGTATCCTTCTTTGCTATAAAAATACTGATTGACAAAATTTTGCAATGAAATATGTTTGTTGTCTACCTCTAGTAAAAAGCAAAAGACAAAAGCAAGGATTTCTTCTGTTGTTTCTGGCATTTGGAATGGTTGTTTTGCAGATTTTTCTAGTTGTGCTTGAAAATCAAACCCAATCAAACATTTTTCAAAAAGATGATATAGATGTTGGTTGGTCGCAATACATTTCAAGATCTTTGCAACTTTTGTATCCGACAAAATAAACTTCCCCGCAATCATTTCATCACATGCAGTCAAAAACTCATTTTGTTTTTGTATTTCTTCGATGGTCCAATTTTCCATATCTCTCTCCTTAGATTTTTCTCATTATACCTAATTTTTTTTATTTTGACTACTTAATTTGCTTATTTTTTACGAGATTTTCTTTGGCAAAGAAAGTTTTTTGTGTTACAATAACCTAGATAGATGAAAAATAACGCATATCATAAAAAGGATGATCTATGGAATTTACACCTGATGAAACAGTTAATAAGTTAATACTTCTTTTTGTTTTGGACAAAATGGAAATTATGCTCACAGAAAATAGTATCATTGATATCTGTACTAGTCGCAATAGTTGGATGAATTATATGGATTGCATCGTTATATTACACGAACTTCTCGATGCCAATTTCATCTACAATGCTAGTCCCAACAACGATGAAGCTAGATATGGTATAACATACCAAGGAAGAGAATGTTTAAGTCATTTTTTTGCCCGCATTCCTCAAAGTTTGAGAGAAGATATTACCACTTTTGCTAGAGATAAAAGATTGGATTTTAAGCGTAGCCAAGAATATGTATCCGAATACGCAAAAAATGAAGACGGATCTTATACCGTTACCTTAAAAATCAAAGAACCTTCCATGGTACAACCACTACTTGAAGTTCGTATCAAAACACCCAATCGAAATACAGCTATTCTTACCTGTAAAAAATGGGGAGACCAAGCACCAAACGTGTTTGAGTACTTGTATGATACTTTAATTGAAGATTAAAAAAACCACAGTTTACTGTGGTTTTTCTTTCTGAAATGATAGATAACCAAATCCTTCTTGATTTCTATCATGTGTCACAGGATGACAATTCCCTATCAACATTCTCTTGATCATATCAGGTGTATATGTAGGATACTGTTGCAACAATCGACATACCGCCCCCGCAACTAACGGTGTTGCAATACTTGTTCCACTCATAGTACAATAATGTTCGTTATAGAGATGAAATGCACAACTGGTTACAACATCTACACCAGAAGCAATCATATCGGGCTTGTAATTCCCAAATGCTGGCCCACGACTAGAAAAATCTGCAATGGAAAATTGATTGATATCAAACTGATCCCCCACTCTTCCATCATCCATTGCTCCAACAGTAATAATTTTTGTACTAATTCCGGGAGATCTTACTGTTTCTGCCTCAGGACCACTATTACCACAAGCAGCAACGACGGTGATACCATTATCCCACAACACTTCTGCCCCAAGCACCAATGGATCATATTTTTCAAGTGGAATACTACCAAAACTCATACAAACTACTTTTATATTAAACTCATCTTTGTGATCCATAATCCACTGCATAGCTTTTAAGATTGTAAAAGAAGATGTTTCTCCTTTTGCATCCAGTGCCTTTAACATAATACATGGAGTATTGGTCATCCCCTCGTATCGCTTACCCGACAATACTCCTGTCCCAGTGATAGCACTCACCACCATTGTACCATGTCCATTGTCATCATACATGATCGGTTTCTCATTGATCAAATCAACAAATGCTACAATCTTTTTTTGCGGAACCATAAGATCTATCACAGAATCACAACCTGTATCAATCACCGCACAAGTAAAAGAAGACGATTGCCAATCTTCACCCATACCAATAATAGAACGACCAACATTCACCATCGTTGCAACTTTTGTTGATGAAGTCATATACTTTACCATTCCATAGCGGGATATGGTATGCAAATGCTGTTTTTTCAACTGAACTTCACAAGCACTTAAAAAAGGATATTTTTGACGGACTTTCCCCAAGCCCTTATGATTGATTACAGACTCCAATTTTTCTAGTTGTGAAGAATACACCAAACAACACACCTCTTCTTCACAAGATAAGGTCTTGATATTCAGTAACGATTGGTCAATTTTGTTTGTCATAATTGCTCCAACAAATCATCAATCAATACTTGTTGTTCTTTTGTAATGTATGGTGCAAGAGCAACACAAGCTTGTTGTAATTTTGCTTTGGTAATCTCTCCTCTTTCTATTTGCTGTTTTGCTACTGTCAAAAATTCATCTACTAATTGCTGTTGTGAATAATTTGCATATTTATTCATTGTTTTTTTAGCTTCTTGTTCTAATTGCGTTTGAAAGCCATCCTTATCTTGTGAAGAAATTGTTGTATCACTATATTGTCTAAAATCCATACTATCACCTCTTATTGTTGCTTTTAGTCCAGTGTTAATCACTAATTCATTATATGTTTCATATAAATATATTGACAATAAAAAAGGTGGTAAATATGAAAAATCTATTCCCTAACGATCATCCTTATGATCCCTACGAAGACTTTCCCTTTAGGTATACAAAACAAGGCCAAGCAGAATTGAGAGAAAAAATCAAATCTGGTGAACACTTTGAACAAAATAATCCCGTAGAAATGTTGGAACAACCAAAAGAAGAACCTAAAAAAGAAAAGAATACCAATATGTTGCAATCCCTACTACCATTACTTACGACACTCAACAATCCCAACACTAATCTCAATGACATCTTAAAACTTATGGGTCCATATCTAAACCAAAGTGGCGTACCAGTAACTGACATGATAAAACTCATGAACCAAATCAATCAAAATAAAAATGTTGTTACAGAAAACAAAAATACAGCTACCCCAACATCCTCTGTATGCAATATTGACCGTTATGAAAAAGTGCAATAAAAAAAGAGCAAACGCTCTTTTTTGTTGCATATTTATTAATTGTTATGAATATTTTTACACTTGAAAGAAATCATAGATCAACAGCATATTAACAAAAACAAGTGCTTCTTTGAAGATACGGATATCAAGACCAATCATTCGCTTGATCTTATCAATACGATAAATCAATGTATTGCGGTGCATATACCCCATCTTACTTGCTGTACTAATATTGAGGCTATACTCAAACAAAACTCTAGCACTATGTACAATTTCTTGATTGGACAAAATGTCTTGCACTTCATCCATAGCAAAAAAGTCATGATATCTTTCAATCACATGTGTATTAGAATTATCAAAAATATTGGCAGTATCAAACAACTCTAGAGCTGTCGACTTTATTTGCTCCGCACTCATCTTCTATTACTCCACCTTTTATTTTTATAATTTCCCCTTCACCTAGCGGTTTTGACAAGGCCACAACCACTAAAGCATGAGAAGATTGTTTTGTTATTTTTTGAAACACATCCATTTGTTGTTCATCCGGCAAGTCATCAAAAATGTTTTCAATCAAGATCAATTGCCTATCCAACAAATTAAGTCTCGCAATTGCCACGAATACTTTTTGCTCGTTGGTTAATTGTTTTATTTTTGTATCCTTTAGGTGTAATACCCCGTATTCTTGCAAACATTGATTAATCATGTGAATACATTGTGATTTTTTGATCTTTCTAATGCGCAAGACATGATACAAATGGTCGAACACGGTTTTGTGAGACAACAATCCAAAATGATGCGGAATATACCCAATACCACGATCTTTTAACGCAATATCTTGTACTCGTTGTGCATCAAACAACACTTCCCCAGAAGTAGGTTTTTCAAGTCCACCTATCACTCTTACCAAAGAATTGTTGGCACTAAAATTATCTCCAACCAGTTGAACAATGCCAGTGTTAGGCAAACAAATAGATACATTATGTAGTGTATCATAGTCTTTTGTATACCTTAAAAACACATTTTTTAATTCTATCAAGGCAAATCTCCTACAATTATTATAATCCACTTTAACAGTTTTTCCAAATCTTTTGAAAAACTTTTGAAAAATATTATCCACTGACTAAAAAAGCAACCTTGCGGTTGCTTTATTGATTATTGTTGATCAATTTCAATGACACCAATATTTTTATCGTTACGACGATATACAATATTCACTTCACCTGTTTTGATATTTTCAAATACATAGAAGTTGTGTCCCAATGCTTCCATATGAGCTTCAGCATCATCTGCAGTCATTGGATCAAGTACAAATCGTTTTGTCTTAATTAATTTTGATGGAACAAATTCTTCAAACTCTTGCATTTCTACAACTGAAGCACTATTTTTTCTTACTTTTTTACTTTTTGCTCTTGCTTTTGCACCAATTCTAACAACTTGTCTTTCCAATTTTGGCAATGCCAAATCAATATTGTTGTACATGTTGTCACTAATGGCTTCACCTTTGAAGAAATAGGATCCACTACTAATGGTAAGTTCTAATTTCTCTCTTTTGTCTTGGCTAGTACAATTAACTTTAATAGACACATCTTCGTCAAAATAACGTTCAAACTTGTCTAGTTTTGACTCTAGCACATCCTTGAATCTTTGTGAAATTTCACAATTTTTAGCAACATAATTAACCTTCATATACCTTACCCCCTTTATGAAGTTGATTGTAGAGTTTTCCTCTACACCCATAGTATACCAAATATTTCAAATCTTGTCTAATTATTGAGACTATTTATCCAATAATTTCTTCTCCCGATTGCAAAATCAATTGATGACCATTGGATGAAACATAGATTGTCTCTCCCCCCTGTAGCTTGCCAGCAATCATACCTTCCGCAATTGGATCTTCCAATTCTTGTTCGATGAGACGTCTTAGAGGTCTTGCACCATATTCGGTATCATATCCTTTATCAATCAAATATTGCAATGCACTTTCCGTGACTTTTAAGCCAATCCCTTGTTTTGACAATCTCTTATGAAGATTGCTGATAAAGATTTTGCTTACTTGTTGTAATTGATCATAATTGAGTGGATGGAATACTGTAATTACATCAATACGATTGACAAATTCTGGCTTAAAACTTTTCTTAAATGCCCCAATTAAAGTATCCCTAATGGTATCATAATCTAGTTCTGGTTTTTCTTGTGTACTAAAGCCCAATCCACCTTTTTGTCTTGGTAGTTGATTGACACCACAATTACTGGTAAAAATGATAATAGTATTCTTGAATGATACTGTCCTACCTTGACTATCTGTCAATCTTCCATCATCCAACACTTGTAAAAGCAAGTTAAACACATCTGGATGCGCTTTTTCAATCTCATCAAACAACACTACAGAATATGGTCTTCTTCTAACAGCCTCGGTCAATTGTCCCCCATCATCAAACCCTACATATCCTGGAGGAGATCCAATCAATTTGCTGACACTATGTTTTACCATATATTCACTCATATCGAGCCTTACAACAAATTTTTCATTGTCAAACATCGCTTCAGCAATGGCTTTACACAATTCTGTCTTACCAACACCCGTTTGCCCCAAGAACATAAAACTACCAATAGGACGATTGTTATCTTTGAGTCCTGTACGATTGCGTCTAATGGCTTTGCATACAGCATTAATTGCTTCATCTTGACCAATCACACGTCTATGCAATATTTCTTCCAAAGTCATGAGACGCTCTCTTTCACTTTCGTTTAGTTTTGTCACAGGAATCCCCGTCCAATCACTAATAATGGTTGCGATATCATCTTCCCCTATTTTGATGCTATTTTGTGCTTGATCTCTTTGTTTTAGATTATCTCTTAGAGCATAAGCATGTTTTAATTGTTCTCTACATTCAGAAGCTTTAGAAAAATTCTCACTAGACAAATATTGTTTTTTAGCTGTTTCTAATTTTGCAATTTCTTCATCCAATTTTGCCAAATCTTCAGGTTTTTTTCTTCCTCTCACTTTTGCTCTTGCACTAGCTTCATCAATTAGGTCAATTGCTTTATCTGGCAAAGATCGATCCAAAATATATTTGTCACTTAGCACAGCCGCAGCACGGATTGCTTCATCTGTAATTACAACATGATGATAATTCTCGTAACTAGACTTAACGCCTTGCAAAATTGCAATAGTATCATCCACAGATGGTGGATTGATGGTCACTGGCTGAAATCTACGCTCTAAAGCCTTATCCTTTTCAATAAACTTTCTATATTCATTAATTGTTGTTGCACCAATCGTTTGGAACTCACCTCTTGCCAAATATGGTTTTAGCATATCTGCTGGATTCACTTCCCCTTTTTCACTGCCTACTTGCATCAACGTATGAATCTCATCAATAAATACAATGATGCTCTTATCTGCACGAATTACATCAATCAATTTCTTTAATTTTTCTTCTAAAGC
>JAZSRJ010000082.1:0-5290 GCA_045538425.1 Clostridia bacterium | reverse complement strand
TTTGGGATTTTTTATCATAAATTAAAAAATAAAATAGTGCGCTTTTGTCAATACTAATGACAGTAAAAATGGAGAACAATTATGTTGAAAAAATTGACGCTTGCATTATCTATCTTTTTAGGAGCATTGTGTATCCTTGCCGGCTGTGGTGATCTTTACGCGCGCATGAGCTTGACACTGAGCGAGACGGAAGTGGTCTTTACGGTAGATCTGGATGATGAGGGCAATATCATAGACAAGACAAGTAAGAGTATTACTGCTCAGGTCAAAGGAGCAAAGAAAGGTGTTAGTACCGATCTTGTAGTACCTAACTCTATTGAGAATGTGGTCAGCATTGCTACAAGTAAGAGTGGCAATACGACGAAGATTCAATTTGTCCCAGAAAAAGTTGGTTCAACTGAGATTGAGGTAAAGACCAAAGAAGGTAATTTTACTCAAGTGGTAAAAGTGACAGTCTATGAGCGTATTACTGGACTTGGCTTGGAGTCAAGACAATATGCTGTTGCTAATGGTGGACAACTCAATCTTGACCAGTTTGTTAAGTATACTCCATCTACAACCAATCAAAAGGCGGTAACATATTCTATTGTGGAAGATGTGACTGGTGTTCGTATTTCTCCACAAGGTGTGATAGTTGCTGACTTATTGGATTTGGCTAATGCAGAACAATATGGTTTGCGTAGAGATCAAGAGGGAGAACAATATTATTTCACAGTTAAGATTGTTAGCAATTTTAATTCCAATCTTGTTCATACACAAAAAGTTTATGTTATGGATACTGTGAATGCTAAAGATATCAAAGTGCAAGCAATTACTGAGAATGGCTTGATGAATATGGTGGGCGATATAACCAACCTATCTGCTATACATAATGGTGAAACGCACACTTATCAAAGTATTCCAAAATACAAAATGGTTTTGGCGCACAACATTAGCCAAACTTCAGAATATTTGTACTCTCGTGTGATTCAATTTGTTGTGAGTGACACAGTTAAAATTGATAGTCGTTATAGTGTTGAGTTGTTGCAACAACAATTCATTACCAAAGATGACCAATTTGTTCATATTACACCAATGGAACGTGATGTAATACCAAACCAAAATTATGATTACAATGCGTTTAGATTTGACCAAATCGAAACAGGGAAAGATGTGCTTATTTTCAAAATAGACTATATTGGTTTTGAAGATATGTTGACATCCTATATTGCGGTAGAAGTTGTTGTTCAAGACTTTGCAACAGATATCAATGCTTTTGTCGCAGGCGAACAAATTAGCAATATCACACAAATGGGTACAACCAATTACAAAACCATCAATGTGCTCAATCTTTTGAATGAGAATGATGTTGCTCGTGCAACCAATGTGAGATTGGTAACCAATTATGATATCAACAATAAGAATATTGGATTTACGCTTGATCTAATTACCACAGAAGAATACAACGGAACAGAAGAGTGGAATATTGTAAAAGACAATATTTTTATATACAACAAGACAACAGGTTTGTTGTTGGGGGCAGAAGATATTGTTAACAATGGTGATAGCATCTATATTTATCACACCATTCCTCAAGATTATTTGCAATATGCAAAAAGTATTGTAAGACTAAAAGTGAGTACAACGTATGATCTCAATCCAGTTGCAGAAGGGGCTGATTACAATTTCCCTCATACTGTAGAGCAAACATTCCCAATCACTATCCACTCTAATGTAAGTGAAGAGAATATTGAAGTGCCAGAAGATGTTCGTATTGCTGTTAGCAACTTACAACCTCAATTAGTGATGGAGACTGGTGCTGGTATCTATACCACAGAATTTGATATCAGTTCTCGTCACGCTACAGTGACAACTTTAGAAAAGACAGATTCTCGTATCGAGTCTGGTGTATATGTGGATGGCAACTTACTATTTACGGTAGTGCAAGCAGATGGTGAAGGTGTTAATACCATCGAAATTATTAGTAATGACCAAGCATATACAGGAGAAGTTGTTCTTATTCTTACGGATGATGTTCATGGCTGGACATTCTATTTGCCAGTTGTGATCTATGCACCACTTGCTTATCAACTTGATGGAGAAAAAGTATATTTTGCAAGTGAAATGGTTGGCATGGACAACTATAAAGGTAGATGGATTGATATTGAGACAAAAGATATTGATCTTATGTTGGATGAAGAAAACAATATCACACGTACTTCTATTACCTCTATCAATTTAGCAACAACCACTGCTCGTACCATTGCTGAAGCAACCCAATATGTCCCAATCAATATCTACAATTATGTTTTGGTTGCGGGCGAACTTGTTCAGTTGGATTTGTTAAAAGATGCTACTGTCATGTATGATCGCAATTATTTGCATTATAAAGATGGTAAGATCTATGCGTTTAATAAAGCGTATACCAACATAGAAAAACCATTGCAACTCATCTTCCATTTTGATGGGTACAATGAATTAGGGGAAAATATCTCTGTTCAATATGTTGTCATGATCCAAATTACGGACATTGTACAATCTTTTGATGTGATTAGCCCAGTTGATACAATTTTTGAAAAAAGCAGTCTTGGTGTCTTTGATGTACAAGATAGTCGTACAACTATGATACTTAGATGTTATCCAGTCAACACAACCAACATTGATAAGACCTTCGAGTATGAAGACAAAGTTGTGTTTAGTCGTTTGGTAGAAGGTAGAACAATTGAGGTAAGATTGTCAGACCTGATTACTATTGATCGAACAACAGGCCAAATTGTTGTAGATTATACAGCCACAGATAATGGTGTTAGTAGAATTAATTCGCTTACCAGTGTGTACGGAACAGTACAAAGTGTACTAGAAACTATTTTTGCTACTCCAATCAATGTGACAATTAGAGCGTATATCCAACAAGCGTCACTAGATCAATTGCAAGCATCAACCAATATCAAACTAGCATATGCAGATAAAGTAGAAACCATCAGCACCACCAATATTGGTGATCAAGGTATTTATCTTGAATATAGCGAAAGTTCTCTTACAAAATATGGCAAAAAGACAATTCAATTGTCAGTTGCTCCAAGCACTGCCCATAACACTACATTAAGACTCAGTTATGAAGGGGATAGTGCATGCGTTGATTTTGAAGATGGACAAGTAGATAGCGATGGTCGCATTATTAGCACCAACAATATTTTGACTTTCTATCCAATCAAAGCAGGAGAATTCTATTTGATTGTTGGAGCAGAAGATAGTTATACACTAGATACTGCATTGGGACAATACGTTCCAAAAACATATGTTAAGATTCGTGTCAAGGTTGCAGATGGGTCAGAACAATATCCATATGAGATCTATGATGTAGAAGACTTTAACAATATTGGCAATGGATATATTGATGGGGTCAATACCTATCATTATGTGCTAGCCAACAATATCAATCTTTCACAATATACAACCAAAAACAATGTGTTATTCGCTGGTATATTCAACGGATCTCTTAATGGTAGTATGACCATAGAGGATGTTCCTGTTCAAAATATGATTAGTGGATATAAAGCGAATGTGACAGGTGGAAAACAAACAAACTATGGTATTTTTGAGACATTGGGAGAAGCTGGAAGACTTGAAAATATCATGTTGTATCAAGCATCTTTTGTGTACGATGTAGCAACACAAAATGATACCGCGATTGGTACGCTTGTTGCAGTACAACAAGGGGCAATTATCAATCCTATGATTAGTGCAACGATGAAGGTGACAGGTTCAGCAACATCCAATATTGCAGTTGGTGGTCTTGTTGGTCGCATGACACAAAAAGCAAGCCTTACTGCCCCAGTAGATCATACGGCAACCAATGTCAGTGTGTCTATGTCTGTTGCAATTGATCAAACCATGATTGGTGGTGTGATTGGATGGATCAACAATACGACAGCAACAAAAGTTGTTGTACAACATATCAATGCTTTTGCTTCTATTGATGCTGGATATGAAGGGGTAGTTGCAGGTGCAATGGTTGGTGTTGCCACCAATGCAACCATCCAATATAATACAGTTCAAGTGGTGGCACATGCGGATATTGTTGGTGGATTGATTGGTCGATCAACCAATACCAACATTCTTTACAGCACTGTCGAAATGCTAGATGGTCAAGATGTTATGTCTTCTTATGGATTGAAAGCAATGAGTGTCCTTGGAGGATTGGTTGGTCAAGCTGTCACAACCAACATTACTTATAGTTATGTAAGAAGTTATGCAACGAGCGCATCTTGGACTTATGCTGGTCAATCTTATGTCTATGAGGGAGATCTTGTACTTGCTTCTCAAGGTTCTCATCTTGGAGGATTGGTTGGTCATCATACAGGCGGAACATTAAAACTTGAAAGAAGTTATTTTGATGGACGTATCTCAACCAATGCTACAGCATGGAATGGCTCACTGATTGGATATAGTCATCTATACACTGCTGCTGGTGAATATACTGGCGCAGCTAATATGATTGAATATAGTTATGCAAAAGTCGTTGCTCTTAGCGGAACAACAACATTGCCAATGATTGGCAACTATACACTTGCAGAAAGTGTTGTCTCTATTAATACAATGACATTGAATATGGACAACGGAAAGACATTCGGTGACTATGGTGTGGATAGTGCTACAGGTTCTTTCACAGCGAGTCTAATTGATGATAGTGATGCAGAAGCTGTGACATTGGAAGATATCTCGTATTATCAACTTACATCATCCTTTATTGCTAGCATGAAAAATACAAATAGATTCAATTATTATCGTCAAGTTGTTGCTGAAGATGATTCTGTGACTTCTTATCAATTGAATATTGAATCTTTTGTTGATACAGAAGATACAAACCATGCTTATCTATATGTGAAAGATGGTGAATTGAGTATTAGTACCAACGAAGTACAAGATGAAGCTGATGTCTATTATCTTTATAGAAGAATAGAAACAGTTACTGAAATTGTGCAAGAAACAATTACCGAAACGATTACTGAAACAGTCATTGATGAAGAGACTGGGGAAGAAATCGAAGTTACCAAAGAAGTAGAAAAAGTCGTAGACAAAGAAGTATCTAAGCAAGTAACAAAATATTATGCTATCAAATCTTATCAATTGGTAGATGGGGTAGAATATGAATTGGATCTTGATGAAAGTTACGAACTAGTTGGGATGCCATCTAGTGCTAGAGTGCTCAACGATGATATTCCGGAAGAATATAGAAAAGAAAATTATCTAAAAGGTATTACCAATTCTTATCAATATCTTGGGGAAGACAAGTCGGATCGTAGCCATG
>JAZSRJ010000014.1:0-1669 GCA_045538425.1 Clostridia bacterium | reverse complement strand
GTACAACAATCTTCATATGGTAAAATACTGGTTTCGAATGTTCCAATATGTGTCGCGATAGCGGTAATATCGTCCTTATCTAGACCAATGAGAGGACGGAATACTGGAAGATCTTCAATAACGTGATTAGTAACTGTAATGCTTTCTACTGTTTGGGATGCGACTTGAGCCAAACTCTCCCCTGTGATAATGGCTTTTAAGTTGTTTTGTTTTGCAATACGTTCAGCAATACGCATCATAATACGACGCATAATGGTAATCATGTATTCATCTTTGCAATGTTTGTGGATCTCTTCTTGAATCTTTGTAAAACTAACAATATGTAGTTTGATATTACCGGTATATTCACTCATAATGGTTGCGAGTTTGATTACTTTTTGTTTTGCAAGTTCACTTGTGTATGGAAAACTATGAAAATGGACTGCTTGTAATGGCATACCACGGCGAGCAAGTTGGTATCCTGCAACTGGGCTATCAATACCACCACTCAAAAGAAGCAATCCGCCACCACTTGTTCCAATTGGCATGCCGTTAGCGCATTTGTAAGAAGTATGATAGATATATGTTTTTTTATTTTCTCTAATGTCCACACTAATGGTGACAGCTGGACGATGTAGATCCACTTTTAAGTGAGGATTATTTTTCAAAACAATGCCACCAAGATGAGCAGAAAATTCATTGGATTTGATTGGGAATTGTTTGTCTGCACGAGTAACTGCCACCTTAAAAGTTGGTTGAGTAACACGAATTTCTTCGATATACTCTTCAATGCTTTTTTGATCTGTATCCAACTCAACGGCAGGACTCACAGCATAGATACCAAACACTTTTTGTAAACGTTCGATAACCATGTCTTCTTCGTCTGGGTGGTAGCCACAGACGATATATCTTCCACTGATTTTTTTGACGGTTGCACCAAAAGAAGCAATAGCAGATTTGATGTTATCTGCTAAGACTTTTTCAAAGTATCCTCTGTTTTTCCCTTTTAGGTGTATTTCGCTATAACGAATAAGAATTAATTGGTTCATTGGTTCTCCTATTGTCTGTAAAGAATAGATAAGTATCTATCTACTTCATACTTAATTTTTTCTACTAGAGTTGTTACTTCATCAATGGTGTTATCAAAAGAAAAACTAATTCTAACCGAACTGATGATTTCCTCTTGAGGGACACCCATGGCTTGAAGTGTACGATTGTTGGTCTTTTTACTACTACATGCTGATCCATTACCAATCCAAATATTGTATTGTTCTAGGCTATGTAATAAGGTTTCTGCTTTCATCCCGACAAAACTGCAAGCAATGATATATGGATTGTTAGAATGACTATGCAATCTAAAAGGTTTGTATTCTTTCATTTGGTTGATAAAGTATTCTTTGAGTGTTGACACATGTTGTAAATTGTTTTCCAAATTGTTTGTCATTATTTTGCAAGCATCGGCAAAAGCAACAATGGCAGGAACATTCTCTGTTCCACTTCTTTTGCCGGATTCTTGACCTCCGCCAAGAGTAACAGCTTTTAAGTTAAGTTTGTTCTTAGCAAATAATGCACCAACCCCTTTTGGTCCATGTATTTTGTGTCCACTGATGGTATACAAATCTACACCAAGACTACTGACATTGACTTTTATCTTCCCAAAGGCTTGTGTGCCATCACTATGAAAGATGGC
>JAZSRJ010000035.1:0-3720 GCA_045538425.1 Clostridia bacterium | reverse complement strand
TGTTTGATACAACCAGTCATGGAGATATCTTATCTCGTGTAACCAATGATGTAGATACCATTGCACAGACTCTTAATCAAAGTATTGCTAGTCTAGTGTCGGCGGTGGCATTGTTCTTTGGTTCGCTGATTATGATGTTTGTGACCAACTGGTTTTTAGCGATCATTGCTATTGTGGCATCTCTTATTGGATTTGTTTTCATGGCTTTGATTATTGCACGTAGCCAAAAGTATTTTCGACGCCAACAAGAATTGATTGGTGCGCTCAATGGACATATAGAAGAAGTCTATGCTGGACACAATGTTGTCAAAGCGTATAATGCGGAAGACGAACTTGGAGCAGAGTTTGATGTTATCAACAACAATCTACGCAACAATGGACAAAAAGCACAATTCATGTCAGGACTAATGCACCCAATTATGCATTTTATCGGTAATTTGGGGTATGTGGCAGTCTGTGTAGTAGGAGCAGTTCTTGCACTGAAAGGGGAGATTGATTTTGGTGTCATTATTGCTTTTATCATGTATGTTCGTATGTTTACACAACCGCTTTCTACTTTTGCACAAAGTATGTCTAGTCTCCAATCGACGAGTGCTGCCAGTTATCGTGTATTTGAGTTTTTAGAACAAGCAGAACTAGAGAGTGAAGAACACAAAACGACTATGCTCATGGATGCAAAAGGGGACATTGAGTTTCGTCATGTCCAATTTGGGTACAATACAGACAAAACCATTATTAAAGATTTTTCAGCGAGTATCAAAGCAGGACAAAAGATTGCCATTGTTGGGCCAACGGGCGCAGGCAAGACTACGATGGTCAATTTGCTTATGCGTTTTTACGAAACAACCAAAGGCGATATCTTAATTGACGGCGTACCAATTAAGGAGTTGACTCGAGAAAATGTTCATGATTTGTTCTGTATGGTTTTGCAAGATACATGGTTGTTTGAGGGGACAATCAAAGACAATATTGTCTACAACAATCAAGATGTAACAGAGGAGGAAGTGGTGGCTGCTTGCAAAGCAGTTGGTCTAGATCATTTTATTGAGACTCTTCCAGATGGGTACAATACCCGATTGGATGAAGAAGCCAATATCTCAGCTGGGCAAAGACAATTGATTACCATTGCAAGAGCTATGATTGACAAAGCGCCAATGCTAATCTTGGATGAAGCAACAAGCAGTGTTGACACTCGTACAGAGATATTGATACAAGAAGCAATGGATAGACTTACTGTTGGGCGTACTTCAGTGATTATTGCACATAGATTATCTACCATCAAAAATGCCGATCTTATTTTGGTTATGAAAGATGGAGATATTATTGAAAGTGGTGATCACGAAACATTGTTACAACAGAACGGTTTTTATGCTGATCTGTATAATAGTCAGTTTGATAAAATATCATAGGAAAAAAGAGTTGTGGCAACACAACTTTTTTCTTATCCTACGGCGCAAAAAGATTTGACAAAAGGGTGGAAAATGGTATATGGTAGATGTAGAACTATAAAAAGGATATCCTTATGAAGAATATGAAAGAACTTTGGGCAGAAGCCTTAAAAACTTTACGAAATGAACTAACTGCGGTAAGCTACGATTTGTGGATCAGTACTCTTGAGCCATTTGACTTAGTGGATGGGGTGCTATACTTATCTGCTACAAGTAGTGCAGCAAAAGATAGAATGTTAAAACTCCATGAAGGTCAAGTCATGCAAGCATTGCTTCTTGCAGAACCTAGTATTAAAAAATTCCAAGTATTTGATCCAAGTGAAAGAGAAAAATACAATGCTACGAAAGAAGAAAACATGTTAAAAGAAGAGAATCAAGCACCTATTTTTCAATTTTCTTCAAAATACACCTTTGATACTTTTGTGGTGGGTAATAGCAATAAGTATGTATATGCTGCATGTCGAGGAGTTGCGGAAAATCCTTTTACAAAGATCAATCCACTTTTCATCTATGGTGGAGTTGGTCTTGGAAAGACGCACTTGCTACATTCTATTGGCAACTATCTCAACCAATATAGACCAGAACTAAAAGTCTTATATGTGACTTGTAATAAGTTTGTCAATGATTATATCGAATGTATGGCAAGTCGTGATACAATCAGTGCAGTGTCGGCATTCCGTGCAAAATATAGTACTGTAGATGTGCTTATGGTAGACGATATTCAATTCATTAGCAATAAGACGGGTACACAAGAAGAATTTTTCCACACCTTTAATGATATGTTCCAAAACAATAAGCAAATCATTATTACCTCAGACCGTCCACCAAAAGAGATTGCAACACTAGAAGATAGACTTGTAAGTCGTTTTTCTATGGGCATTATGCAAGATATCCAAACACCAGACTATGAGACAAGATATGCAATTTTGCAAAAGAAAGCACAACAAGAAAACTTTGAAGTAGAAGAAGAAGTGCTCAATCATATCTCTGAAGTATGTGAAAGCAACGTAAGAGAGATGGAAGGTGTGCTTAGCAAAATTATCTTTTATGCTCGTCTTGCTGGAAAAACGAAAGCTACGATGGAAGAAGTGAAAGAAGCACTCAAAGATGTGCCAAATACAACAAAACAAGATATCACAACTGATCGTATTATTGACCAAGTGTGCAAATATTTTAGTCTTTCAAAAGATGATATTGTCGGCAAAAAGAAAAATAAAGAAGTAGTACAACCAAGACAAATTGCGATGTATCTTATTTGTGAAATGCTAGACTTGCCACTTACTTCAATTGGACAAGCGTTTGGAGGAAGAGATCATACCACAGTGATTCATGCTAGAGAAAAGATTTCTAACGAAATGAAAGATAGCAATCGACTCAAAGTGATTGTGAGTGATATTAAGAATATTATTGAAAGAAAATAAGAGAACACCTCTCTTATTTTTTTGTTTTTCAAGTCGACTTTTGTAGAAAAAGGCAGGACAATCTTTTCCAAATCAAGCAAAATTGTTTTGAAAACTTGGTAAAGTATAGTAAAATAAAGCAATAGAGTAATAATGAGATAATGAGTGGGGAAAAGATTATGTACGAGATTGGTACTATGTTGCAATCAAAAAAACCACATGCTTGTGGTGGCAATACATGGCGTGTTGTTCGTAATGGTGCTGATTACAAACTAGAATGTACACAATGTGGTCATATTGTACTACTAGACAGTGTGACCGTAGATAAGAAGTTCCGTGACAAAACATCAATATCAAGATAGACATAATGTCTATGAACCTACACATTATTTTCTCATTGCTTTATCTAATTTGTTTGTGATTATTTGTACTGTACTTGCAGTTGCAATTATTGCTTTCCAAATTATTTTTGATAGTGCTCCAGTGGTTGGGCAAAGTATGAATCCAACATTGAATATCACTGGTGCAGATACAGACAGGGTCTATATCAACAACTATGCTCAGATTACTTATGGGGATGTAGTTGTACTAACTATTGAAGATTGGTCTGGGGAAGAAGAAAAGAATATTATCAAACGAGTGATTGGTCTAGAAGGCGATAGAATTAAGTTTCAATTGCAAGACGATGGTTTTTATTATGTTGTTCGCAATGGTGAAATCTTGATAGAAGACTATATCAAAGATTATGCTGACAACAAAACAAAACGAGACCAATTCGTGACTATGTGCCAAACAGATCCTCACTATGATACAACGACTAGCGAATACGTTGTCGGTAACAATGAAGTCTTTGTTTTGGGAGATAATCGTGG
>JAZSRJ010000019.1:0-4374 GCA_045538425.1 Clostridia bacterium | reverse complement strand
TGATCACAACTCCTTGGCCCACAGAACGACATGGCTACGATCCGACTTATCTGTACTACTACCTACCAGTGCAAGCGCTACAATATCTTTTTCCCCGTGCGATATTGCACCCACCAACGCACTGCGTTCTGCACAAATGGTAGCTCCATAAGAACAATTTTCAACATTTGTTCCATAAAACACTTTACCACTTTTTGTTAATACTGCAGCACCTACTTTATAACCAGAATATGGTGAATAAGAATTGTTTCTTGCCTTCATGGCCTCTTTGATTAATTGCTTGTCTGTCATAACCCCTCCCAATATTAAAAATAGTGTAACAAAATCACCAGAAGAAGTCAAATAATTGACATAGTAAATGTTGTTATTTCATTTGTCAAATTTGTACGTTATATGATAAAATATAATGTAAAAAATGGAGAATATTATGTTCAAACAAAAGAAACAATCAAAAAATAGAGAATATTTTAGACTAACACAACCCAATTGGTGGTATTTCTTCTTACAAATCCTTACCAATGTTATCCATGTTACCTTCAAAGCACTAAGCACTTATTTTGCTGCCAAAATCATTGTTGGTGTTGGCAATGGTATTAGCACCGGAGATTTTTCTGGAGCATATAAGCATATTATCCTAGAACTCACTTGTGTCATTATTCGTAACTTGGCAACATGGTTCAATTATGTCGTATACAACAAAGTATATTCTGGCATATTCAACAAATTACAAAAGAAAGTCATTGACAAATGCATCAAAGCCAATACATCCAACTTCTCTACTACCAGCAAGGAAACCGTTATCAATATTATTGGTTCTGACGTATCAACACTCGCATCATTTACAGATTATCTAACCACAAAAATTGGTGTCCTTGTACAAGCATTTATCTCTTTGTTCATCGTTGCCCAAGCAAGTATTTGGGTTGCAGGTGGACTCCTAGTTCTTTGTTTCCTCAATTTCTTTATCTTAAAGTTAATCAATTCTAATATTGCAAAAATGAAAAAGAAACAAGCAAGAGCAAAAGATAATATTTTTGAAAAAGCAACAAAGATTATGAATGGTAAAGATGTGATCAATGAATTCCATCGCAATGATGACTATGATGATGACTTTATCGAAACCTGTAAAAAATATACCGTTGCAGATAAGAAAAGAATCCTTATCAATGGATTTAAGGCTACAGGATTTTATGTTTTCTACTATAGTATGTGTTCACTACTTACTGCCCTCATGGTCTACCTTGTTTCAAAGGGAACCGTCCCTTACGAATTGTACATCGTCGTCGTACCATACTTTATTACAATCACAGAATTATTCAATAGTTTCTTCGAAGTAACAACTTACATATACGATAGAGACATTGCAATGGCCAGAGTTAATACAATCCTTAACTTTAGCGACGAAACCATGAACAAATTTGGATCCATCTCAGATCAATTTGGTGGTGCTAATATTAGTTTTGTTGGAGTAACCTACAACAATACAGACACCAATAGTCCATATGTGGGACAATTAAAAGATGTCGATATCTCATTCTCTACTAAAAATATTAACTTAATTTATGGTGGAAAAAGATCCGGCAAAAGACTAATATTCAATATGTTACGTAAGAAAATAACTCCTGATCAAGGTGTCATTGCAATTGATAACATCAACATTAAAGAATACGATCCAGATACTTTTAGTAATAATATTTATTATTGTGTATCCAATCCATATTTCATTGATGGTACAATTATGGAAAATCTTTTAGTTTCTACAAAAAACAAAAATGCTGTATATGAAGTATGCAAAGATTTAGATATCTATGAAGATATTATGGCACTTGAAAAAGGTTTTGATACCAATATTCAAGCTGGACTTACTCGTGGATTAAAATTTTTAATTGGTATGGCAAGAGCACTACTCACCAATTGTACTACCCTTATGGTATACGAACTTCCTAACTCCCTTACCAAACGAGATAAAGAAAAAATAATTATGTCTATTCTAAAAATAAGCTTAAACAAAACAATTATTCTTTTCTCTTACAATGAAGAATTAGCACCAATAGCAAAAACTGTATATCATATTGAAGATGGTGATATTATTGATATCAAAATTAACCAAACACCAGACTTTTCACTACTTGATAAGTGCGATTTGGATTAACTAAAAAACACGACATAATGTCGTGTTTTTTATTCCAGAGTTTTGTTTTTTGGTAGAGAGTGACGGATTCGTAAGGAACGATAGTGACGGAATAGCGAGACTTGTGCGAGCGTCACGTTATTTCGGTATCCGTCACGCGTAGCATCTTTGAAACATGGGCATAGTTCATTTTGCCCGTGTTTCTTTTGGCGGAGAGTGACGGATTCGAACCGTCGGAACATCTCTGTTCATCAGTTTTCGAGACTGACACATTAGACCACTCTGACAACTCTCCATATTTACTCATATTGTACTTTAATCTATTAAGTTATGCAAATTATTTTAATAAAAAACCACGAAAATTTTCGTGGTCTATTTTACTCTGTCAAATCTTCTTCAAAAGTAATTTTAGCTTTGCGTAATCTTTGAACTTTTCTTATATCTATCACACACCAAAACAAGCCCTGGCTATCGCCAGAGCTGTTTTGTTTTGAATTCGCCCTTTTTAGATTGGTTTATCTAATTAGGTTTCCTTTACTTATCATCGTCTTTGCTACGCATTTTGTTGAGAGATTCTATCAAACTTTGTGCTTTTTGTTGTCTTCTACGTTTTCCTCGTATTGAGCTGATGAGTTTTATCCCTCCAAAGATTATGCCTGCTCCTGCTACTACACTCACTGCTGTGATCACGATCACCATAGTTGAATTGTTTTCTTCTACTGGCATTGCTTCCCACAACGCTGTTAGTGTAAGATCTTTGCACAATCTTGGATTGATGCTTGTATAGATAGCATCTGTTCGTATATCTCTCCATCCTAAAAATGTGTATCCGGCTTTGCTATCCAATGGTAATTCCATAATAGCATCTTCTACGGTATATTGTAGTGTGATCGTTCCTTCAGATTCACTAATAATTGTTACATAGTATACTTCTTTCGTGAATTTCCCTACTAATACAATATTCTTGCTAATATTGCTTAGTTGTGTCACTCTGTTTCCGTCCAAATACCATCCAGTAAAGGTGTATCCTGTTACACTTGGATTGTTTAGATTAATTCTATCTGTAACACTTATATTCGTTGGATTGCTATGTGTTACATTGGCTGTTCCACATCCTTCGAATTGGTATGTTACTACATAGTTTGTCATGGTAAAGATAGCATAAATTGTTCTATCTCTCATCTCTGACACGTTGATGGTGGTTATACTTTGACCATTTTCATCTTGCCAACCTTCAAACACAAATCCCACTTTACTTGCTGCATTGAGTGTAATATTGCCACTCTCTACAGTGTAACTCGTTGGATTGTTGGTTGTTCCACCATTCAAAATGTAAGTGATGTTGTATTCTTCTGCTTCAAAAGTAGCTGTCAAGTTCAAGTTCTCTAGCATTCCAAGTGTTGAGTAAACTCTTGTTGTATCCTTATAGAACCCTCTAAAGATATATCCTTCTTTTTCTATGTCTGTTGGGAAAATGACTAGATCTTCAATAGAGTATTCTGTTGGAAGACTTGCGTCTATGTATCCATTGTATGTAATACTGTATTTTATTGGATTGTATTTTGCATACAACACTAATCTATTGGTATCTACAACTTTACTAAAATCCATTAAGTTAACATATTCTGCATCAGTATACCATCCACCAAAGGTATATCCTGCTTTTTCTGTTGGATTGTAGTTGGTAGCTGTGTCTACCTCTTTTTCAATTGTTTCTTCCTTGTATACTTTACCATCTGCATAGTATGTTACAAGTGTACTGTAATCTCCTTGTAAGAAGACTGCTGTTAAGATTAAGTCTTTGCACCAGCTGGTATCTACTGTTCCAACAACGACATATTCGCTATCTACAAAGTACAAGAACTCATATCCTTCTTTGGTTACTGGACTTAACTCAAAGTCTTCTGTTAAGACGGTGTAACTTGTTGGATTAGTGTTTCCTTTTGCACCGTTGAGTAAATAGGTAATGGTATATACCGTTGGAGTATATTTTGCAGTAACTGTAAGGTGTTCTGCATAACCTTCAATTTCTGTAACAATTTTACCACCAATAGTCCAACCATCAAAAGTATAACCTTTTGGTTGGTTTGTTGGTGCGCTGAGTGTTACCACAGCTTCTACTGTATAAACATTTGGGTTGGTGTGTTGGATATCCATCCCCTCTGGTAATACATATGTTACTGTGTATTCATTTGCTTTGTATTTTAAGTATACTGTCTTGTTTTCTGTAATAGTTTGCGTGT
>JAZSRJ010000088.1:0-2457 GCA_045538425.1 Clostridia bacterium | reverse complement strand
CCTTCCTTAATGTTTTGGGGACCCCGTTCTGGCACTTCGCTTGGAAGTAGCAAGCAACCAGATCCTTGCTTGCTACGCTGAAGATGGATCATAGTTGGGTAAAAGATATCTATTTCGCTTTTTAGTTCTAGTGAGTCTATGTTTGATAAAAATCACGCATATAATATAGGAAAACACAAGATTTGTAGACAATTTTCATTATTTTATAAAATTTGTATATTGACAACCTATATTTTTTAGTGTACAATATTTTTGCTAGAAAAAAATTATGATGTATTTACAAGAGGGGCTTGTAAAAAAAGGAGAACAAAATGCATAGAAAAAGAGGATTGTTGCTTACAAAAGTAGATAGTGAAAAAACTGGTCAATTGCTAAAATACCCTGTACTACACTATCTTAGTGAAGAAGTAGGTTGTGGATTTGGAAAAGCAAGATATATTATTGCTACTTACGAATTTTTAGAAAGACATTATGCAGACATTGCACAAAATCGTCCAGCTATTTTCCAAGATATTGTTGCTAATATGGAAGGTCGAATGTTGTTTGCTGCAGAAGTTGTTTTGCCAGAAGGTATGACTTGTGAAGAATTCCGTGATACTGTAGTTGGGCCAACCTTTGTTGCTTATGAAGCAATTGAAGAAAAAGCTATCAACAAAGCAAAGAAAGAACTTAAAAAACAAATGCTTGCTAATGATCCAGAATTGGCTAATGATGAAGAAAGATTGAATGCAGGTGTAGAAAAAATGTTGCTTGCTAATCTTCACAATATCAAAGCTGATGTTATGAAAGATTATCTTGCTGCTCGTGAAACACTTCGTGGTAAGTTTATCAATCTTAATGAAGGTGTAGAACATACTAAAACTTTCAATGTTATGCATTATTCTGCTAGTGCTGACGAAGCAAAAGACGAACTTAACAGAGTATTCAAAGAAGATTTCCCAGGAAAACTTGCAACTCGTATTCTTAATGCTAAAGAAATCAAAGCATTGCTTGATGCAACCAAAGATTGTTGTCTAACAACAAGAGAACAAGTTGAAGATTTGAGACGTGGATACTTGGATTTCGTTGAAACAAGAAAATTGATGGGTATTGCAATGCCTGCTTATATGTTGGAAGAACAATATACTAGAAGTCTTACCAACAAAGAATTCGCACGTTTTAACTTTGTAGGAGACAACTTCTTCCAAGAATATATTGCTCAAATGGAAAACTTGTATTTTCAACAAGCATACTACGATAGAAATAGAAAAGTAGAAGATACAACAGACGACGCACAAAGATAAAATAATTCAAAAGGTTGCTATTGGGCAACCTTTTTTTGTTGTCGTGTAATCAAGAAAAAACTAATATATTGTAGGCGAGACAAATGATAGGGTTTTGTATCAGGAAAAATCATCTAAAAGAATTGTAAATACATATAATATATGGTAAAATAATAATAGATATAAGGAGGGAAAATCTATGTATATGATATGGGTTTGGTTAGGTGTTTCGGCTCTTGCCATAATTCATGAATTGATGACCATGGAATTGACAACCATATGGTTCGCTATTGCGGGAATTATAACAATGTTTTTAGCGTTTATTCCGCATTTTGCATGGCCTTGGCAAATTCTTGTTTTTGTGGTATTGAGTGCCATTTTGCTTGTTGTTCTTCGTAAAAAAGCAAAAGACTGGATGACAAAATCTAGCGAAGGTAAAACCAATATGGAATTGGTA
This sequence comes from Clostridia bacterium, assembly GCA_045538425.1. Lineage (GTDB taxonomy): Bacteria > Bacillota > Clostridia > Christensenellales > UBA1242 > CALVJJ01. The sequence continues at coordinate 738 of JAZSRJ010000088.1, read as the reverse complement.
GTAGGAAAACAAGTTAAAGTAATCGAACCAATTACTAAAGACCAATTGGGTACTGCAAAACTCAACGATGTTGTATGGACAATTGTGGAAGAAAATGAAGAAACAGTTGAAACAGGACAATATGTGGAGATAATTGCAGTCAAAGGCAATAAGTTGGTTGTTAAAAAACTAAAAGAAAAGAAAGAGGAGAACAAATAAAATGGTTTTAGGAATTATTTTAGCCGTTATTGGCGTATTATTATTGGTATCTTTAGTCATGAGTGTTAAGGTTGTTAGACAAGCGACTGCTGTAGTTGTTGAACGTCTTGGAAAATACCAATCTACACTCCAAACAGGAATTCATTTTATCGTACCATTCTTTGATAAAGCAAGCCAACCAATTTCACTTAAGGAAATTGTGGCTGATTTCAAACCACAACCAGTGATCACAAAAGACAATGTTACTATGCAAATTGATACTGTTGTGTATTTTCAAATTACTGATCCAAAACTCTATACCTATGGTGTAGAACGTCCAATCAATGCGATTGAGAATCTAACTGCAACCACACTTCGTAATATTGTTGGTGAATTAGAACTAGACGAGACACTTACTTCTCGTGATACTGTTAATAGCAAAATGAGATCTATCTTAGATGCTGCAACTGACCCTTGGGGTATCAAGGTTAATCGTGTAGAATTGAAAAATATTTTACCACCAAAAGATATCCAAGACGCAATGGAAAAACAAATGCGTGC
>JAZSRJ010000091.1:0-6351 GCA_045538425.1 Clostridia bacterium | reverse complement strand
CTTGGAGGGGAATATGAACAAATTCGAAAAAGGACAACAAAATGTGGTTGAAGATATCGTGGGAGAAGTGAAATATTATTATTGTGTTGATCTTAGTAAAACAATAGATGCTCAAAAAAAGACTCTTGATATGCATGTTGGAGAATATGGATCTTATCCTGTAGAAAGGAAAAAACAAAAAGATGAATACTTTTTTACAAATGAAGTGATAGCGTCTATCCTTGTAGTTGAAGAGTTTAATGCTACATTGTCGCGAAGATCTTTTACACCTTTTACTATGGTTGGAGCTATTATAAAGGCTGTTGAAGAATGTGTGGTATTAGGGGATGATAATGAAAGCTATGGATCTCTTTATTGGTTCTCTTATAAATTTTCAGGTTTTTCGACAATTATTGATGCTATTCGCACAGGTGATTGTTCGCTAAATACGAACTCTATACTAACAATAAGTGAAATTTTTCAATTCAAGAATGTTTATGATTCATCTGTGAACATAGTAAAAGGTTGTTTCGAACAGGTGAAATCACGATGTAAAGATCAAGATGTTTTGAATAGAGTCGCAGATATGGAAAAACTTTTTGAAAAAAAATTTAAGCCAATTTGTAATTATTATAGAGAACTTGTAAAACCAGTAAATGAATTGGTGGAAAAAATTAGCAACGAATACAACCATAAAATAGATAACACCACCGATGATGGCGATATGAGTGATAATCGATAAAACATAAAGTGACTTAGTGTTAAGTCACTTTTTCTTTTTGTCTTTGGCAACAAATAGTTTTACAATTGGTTGATTTTGTGATACACTAGGGTAATTATAATGGGAGAAATGTACTTGAAGTATCAAACAATAACAATTCAGCAAGCCAATAGTATGAATCCGCAAGTTTTAGCTTTTGTAGGAGATAGTGTCTATACTTTGTATGTAAGAACACACTTAGCAACTCATCATGGGGAAAAGAGTGGTGTGTTGCACCAACTTGCCAATGCTTATGTTAAAGCAAAAGGGCAAAGTGATGTGGTGGCAGAGATTGAAAGTGATCTAACGGAAGAAGAACTTGCTATCTATAAGCGTGCGCGTAACTACAAAACAAAAAGTGTGGCAAAGAATCAAAATGTGGTAGATTACCATCGTGCAACGGGGCTTGAGGCACTTGTTGGGTATCTATATCTAACTGGTCAAGAAGAGAGACTAGATTGGCTATTGTCTAAAGTGATAAAGGAGAATGTATGAAAATAGAAGGCCGTAATGCAGTACGTGAAGCATTGCAAAGTGATACAACTATTTTGAAACTCATGATTGCCAATACTGCGAATGATAAAGTGGTAAAAGAGATTATGGATTTGGCAAAAAGAAAAGGTGTAAAATACCAATTCGTTGATCCACAAGTTTTGAAAAAAGCAAGTGCTACAGGTAAGCACCAAGGGGTAATTGCTGAGACGAGTAGTTATCAATATTTTGATGTGCAAGATATCTTAGATAGTGCAAAAGAAAAAAATAAAGATCCATTCATCTTGATCCTGGATGGAATAGAGGATCCACACAACTTAGGGAGTATCCTAAGAGTATGTGAATGTATGGGTGTAGATGGCGTTGTTATTAGTAAAAACCGTGCTGTTGGAGTTAATGAAACTGTTATTAAGGTTAGTGCGGGGGCGACGAGTTATGTAAAAGTCGCATGTGTAACCAACATTCACCAAACAATGGAACAATTAAAACAAAAAGGTATCTTTATCTATGCATGCGAACTTGGTGGAGAAGATATTGGAAAAAGCAACCTTACTGGACCAATTGCGATTGTGGTTGGTAGTGAAGGTAAGGGCATGTCGCAACTTACCAAAAAGATTGCTGATCAAGTGATTACCATCCCGATGTTTGGGAAAGTCAATTCACTTAATGCAAGTGTGAGTGCTGGTATGGTATTATATGAAGCAATGATGCAAAGGAGAAAGCATGAGTAGTCTAGATCAAGAATGGATTATTCTAGCAAAATTGGGAGATCATACTGCTATTGGACAACTAATGGCAAAATACAAACATCTTGTTCGTAATGTAGTAAGAAAATATTTCTTAGTTGGTGGCGACCAAGAAGATTTGATGCAAGAAGGAATGATAGGATTGTATGATGCAATCTTGAGTTATGATATAGAGAAGAATGATCATTTTGAGCCATATGCCTATCTACTGATCGAACGTCATGTTCTTAATGCAATCAAAAAGGCGACTTCTTACAAAAATAGTCCACTTAACGATGGTGCAAGACTAGATCATCAAGGTGGATTGGGGGTAGAAGAAGGAACAATTCCGCTTGCCATGGATAGCCTTACACCAGAAGAGATATTGGTAAGACAAGAACAAGAACGATTGTTTCATGAGGCTATTGAGACAAAACTGACAACACTTGAAAAAGATATTGTAGCATTGTACCTAAAAGGCTTTAGTTACCAAATGATTGCAGAGAAGTTAAGTATTAGTGCTAAGAGTGTAGACAATGGATTGTCTCGTATTAAAGCAAAATTAAGTTATCTAAAAGACAAGGAGTAAACTATGGGATATTTAGCATTATATAGATTGTTTCGACCTACAACTTTTGAAGAAGTGATTGGTCAAGATAGTGTGACAACTGCACTAAAAAACCAAGTAAGCAACGACAAAATATCTCATGCTTATCTATTTTGTGGTACTCGTGGTACAGGAAAAACAACGTGTGCACGTATTTTTGCTAGAGCAGTCAATTGCGAACATCCAGTGAATGGTTCACCATGTGGCAAGTGTCCAACATGTGTAAAACTTGCTGATCCAACTAATATGGACATTGTGGAGATTGATGCTGCGAGCAACAATAGAGTAGACGAAATTAGAGAACTTAGAGAAAACGTGAAATATCCACCTGTCAATGGGAAATACAAAGTGTACATCATTGACGAGGTGCATATGCTTACGGATAGTGCTTTTAATGCACTACTTAAGACATTGGAAGAACCACCATCTTATGTTGTCTTTATTATGGGGACGACAGAGGTTCACAAATTGCCTGCAACCATTCTTTCTCGTTGTATGCGTTTTGACTTTAGATTGGTGGGGCAAAGTCAATTGGTAGACTTGCTTCGCAATGTGTTTACAAAACAAAAAATTGCTTTTGAAGAAGAGGCTTTGCAATTGATTGCTAGACTAGGAGAGGGAAGTGTTAGAGATACGTTATCTATCGCTGATACCTGTGTAGCATATTGCAACAGCAATGTCACTTATGATGGTGTTGTGAGAGCAGTTGGTAGTACAGATAAAAGAGACATGGACCAACTCATTGCAGATATGCTTTCTTGTAATGTGAAAGATTTGTATGCAGATATTGCAAAAATTGCAGATCAAGGGAAAAGTTTTGCTGTGGTTGCAAAAGAAGTATCACAATATTTAAGAGATATGTCAATTGTGCATACTTGTCAAGATTATGCGCATATTCTAGGGTATCCAACGACAACGTTGGAGATGATTCAAAAGACATCACAACAATATCCAATTGATAATATTTTATTTGCACTCAAAGTTTTTGCTGGACTTGATCAAGAGTTTCGTTATAGCGAAAATCCACGTATTTTGTTTGAGGTGACAGCCTTAAAAGTAGCCACCAATCAACAAGCAACACTAGAAGATCTAGCAAAAAGAGTGACTGCACTTGAAGAAAAACTTAATCATATGGTGAAGCCCTGAAAATGCTGGGCAATATCAGTATCAAGAAGTAAAAGAAGTTGCACAAGAATTGCGTCAAGTGGTAGAAGAAGCAAAACAGTTGTCGGCTAGCCACATTTTTGGTAAACTTTGTGTAGACTTAAGACAACAAGGAGAAATTGTGTTGTTGTCACTCATCAATAGTATTACTCGTTATGACTTAAAGGGTGATACCTTGGTTTTGGTTGTTGCTAACGATGCGCAATACAATAGTCTTACAAAACCAAGTCATAAGAGTTTGGTCGAACAATTGACTGCTTGTAAGGTGATGGTTGAAAAAGCAACAAGACAACAAGCGCAAAGTATAGAAGAATACTTAAAAGAAAAAATTGAAGGAATTATAATCAAAGAATAAGGAGAGAGTTATGTACAACAAAATGGGTGGTTTTGGTAATATCCAAAACATGATGAAACAAGCACAAAAGATGCAAGAGGATATGCAAAACAATCTTGCACGTATTGATGAAGAACTTGCAAATACCGAACTAACTGCAACAGCAGGTGGTAAAATGGTGGAAGTGGTGATTAGTGGAGATAAAAAAATTAAGGGTGTGCATATCAATCCAGCTTGTGTTGATCCAGATGATGTAGAGATGTTGGAAGATCTTTTGACTGCTTGTGTCAATGAAGCAATCAAGAAAGCAGATGATCTTGAAAAAGAGAAAAAAGGTGCAATAACTGGCAATCTTGGTGGTCTAGGAGGGCTTTTCTAATTGAAAAACTTAGACTGTATGGATAAGCTAGTTGCTTCTTTTGCAAGTCTAAAAGGTGTTGGGAAAAAGACTGCCCAACGTTATGCGTATAATGTGATTCATATGGACAAAGAAGATGTTGAGCAATTTGCTAACAACTTGCTTGAAGCAAAACAGCGCATCAGGTATTGTTCGGTTTGTGGAGATTTTACAGATAAAGAAATTTGTGATATATGCTCAACAAGAAAAAGCGATACCATTTGTGTCGTGAAAGAACCAAAAGATGTAATGGCGATTGAAAAAGCAAAAAGTTATCATGGATTGTATCATGTATTACACGGAACAATTAGTCCACTAGATCATAGAGGACCTGACGATATCCGTATTAAAGAATTGGTATCAAGACTGGATGACAATATCAAGGAAATTATTCTTGCAACCAATCCAGATGTGGAAGGGGAAGTGACAGCCAATTATATTGCAAAATTGTTAAAGCCTCTTGGTGTGAAAGTGACGCGTATTGCACAAGGTATACAGATGGGTAGCGAACTGGAATATGCGGATGAAGTAACACTCACCAAAGCAATTGAAGATAGAAAACAATGGTAAGACATAGGAGATCCTATGTCTTTTTTTATCAACTTTTTTTGTTGTCTTGCATATGCAATATAAGAAGGGGGAAGGTATGAAATATAATGATTATCCAGATGTGTTAAAAACCAATTTTGGTCAATTGCAAAAAGCGTATGCACAAAAAACAAGTGTATTACAAACAAAATCGGACAGAAAACCAATTCACGGATTTTTGCCAAGAGTAAAGAAAAACTCTATTCATTCTTTTAATTTTGCTGACGTAGTCAAAGAAGATCACTTGCTTAGTTATTTGGAACAATGTGCAACTCATTATAGTGTTGTGATATCTGTCATTAAGAAAAAGGATACACATCTATATGATGCGTTAAAAGAAAAATGGCAAAATCTATGCGGGGTATTGGCTACTCCAATCGTGGTTAATGAATATAATAGAGTGACCATGCAAGATTTTCGAGAATCAGTTATGATGCTGATACGATCACTGCTTGATCTTTTGTCAGCTATTATTGAAGATTTGAAGTCGGACAAACTTGCTTGGGATAAGAATACGATTGTCAGTTGGCTCGAGCAATTGCATCAATTTTTATCACTGATCGTAGAAATAATAGTGGCTTAGCCACTACTATTTTTTGTCTTGATATAGGACATTTTTGCTGATTTCACGACAACTGATCCGGGTGTTTGTCCAATAATGTCAAAAAAGATAAAAAAAATTAAAAAAGTTTGAAAAAAGTGTTGACAATAACCTTACCAAGTGGTAAACTAGCATTGCACTGAGCGAGAAGCGAGAGTGCGCGAATCAATACAACTAAATAGTGTAGACAAGAATTAAAATGAACTTGTCAATTCTAAGAATTGAAACACATACACATAACGAAACGCAAAAGTGTACGTTATGAGTTAGGATATAACAAAAGAGTTTGATCCTGGCTCAGGACGAACGCTGGCGGCGTGCTTAACACATGCAAGTCGAACGAAGCATTGGAGCTTGCTCCAATGACTTAGTGGCGAACTGGTGAGTAACGCGTGAGCAATCTACCGTAATCAGGGGGACAACAGTTAGAAATGACTGCTAATACCGCATAAGACCACAGCATCGCATGATGCAGGGGTAAAAGGGATATGTACCGGATTATGATGAGCTCGCGTCCCATTAGCTAGTTGGTAGAGGTAACGGCCTACCAAGGCGACGATGGGTAGCCGACCTGAGAGGGTGATCGGCCACACTGGAACTGAGACACGGACCAGACTCCTACGGGAGGCAGCAGTGGGGAATATTGGGCAATGGACGCAAGTCTGACCCAGCAACGCCGCGTGAAGGAAGAAGGCCTTAGGGTT
>JAZSRJ010000033.1:0-2509 GCA_045538425.1 Clostridia bacterium | reverse complement strand
TTTATACTCGCTTGGCAATTCGTAATCAGGGTAAACAAATTGTATTGTCAAATTCTCTTTCATTGCAAAAAGAATACCGGCTTTTAGGTCTTCCAATGCAATAAGTTTACGTTCTGTTTTCTCATTGCTGTAATGGCAATATGATACAGATGTATCGTCCAATAAAATAACAATATATTTCATCATGGCATTTAACATATTACATCGTTAGACTTCTTTTTGTTGTTTTCGTATTCTTCTCGTTCTCCTTCCAATTCCAATTTGCGATAAAGCTTGTTCCAATAATAGTTGTTTGCTCTCACACGGGCTTTGTGCATCTTGCAAATGGCAGTGGCGCGTTGATAAATGGTTGCAGTATCGGCAGCATCGTAGTTTTCGCCTTGGCACCATGCACAACCGCTTGCCACTTCGCAGTCTATACATTCTTGCGAACTTTGTGTGCAACGATCTAAGGTTAGAAATGGACGAAGCTTGTTTTTGTCGATACCATCGTTTACATTGCCTATAATCCATGCCTTTTTATCACGCAAAGAGTATTGTGCAAAGCGTGTACAAGGATAGAAATTGCCTGCTGCATCTATGGCCAACATTTTGCCTGCTCCACACCAATTCTGATTTTCACGCACACAATCCATAGGCTTACCCATGTGCTCGGTATAAAACGAACAAGCATAATCTTTGTACAATCCACCATCTATAATAGCATCTGCCAATTGCATAAGCTGGTCTTCGAACTTCTTATCGTCACCATCTTCCCACACTTGCTCAAACACACAATTGATATTAACCTCATGTATACCTAACGAATAAAGGTGCAAAACACTTTCTTTGATATATGGAATATCGGCACTGCTTATGGTAACCTTAGTTCCACCATTGGGAAATTGTTTAATCCAAAGAGGAATATTACGAACAACATCGTCGTAAGACCCACGTTCTCTTCCACCACCTTTCCAAATCCTATTCAAATCGTGCTTCTGTTTAGTTCCATCTATTGTAATGCCAATGCTTAGATGAGCCTCATTCTTTTCAATAAACTTTTGTATTTTCTCTTCGTGGTAATTGATGCCATTGGTAGAAAAAGAGAAACGATAAGAATTAAACCAATGATGGTTTCTTCTAAACAATTCTGTCTTGATATAATCACAAATCTTATCTATCAAATCTATTTCCAAAAAAGGCTCGCCACCTATAAAATCCCAAACGACAGATTCTTCCTTAAAATCTTGTTCGTTGTCAAGAATGTAGTCGATGGCTTGTTTTGCCACCGACCACGACATTCTTTCTTCGGTATTTTTACCTACAAGGTAACAATACTTACAAGCAAGTTGACAATCTTTTGTAACAATAAAAGTAATATTTTTGGCAATACTATGCTGCCATGATTTAATCTTGTAAAAGAACATAAATTTTTATTATTAAAAAGCTTGAGCTACACAATTTCCACAAGTCCTGGTACAACTTGCATAACAACTATCTTTACAACTGTTACTACAACTTCCACTACAATTACCAGCACAATTACCAGTACAACGTCCAGTACAACCATAACATGTGTCACGACAATTACCAGTACAACTGGTTTTACAACTTCCGCTACAACGTCCACTACATGCATAACTACAACCTGCACCACATTGTCTGTTACAATCCATTGGTTCTGATTCTGATTCTGATTCAGCTGCCTTCACAATTGTAGGAGCATTAGCTAATAATACTGCACCTAAGATAGGTAATGCACTTTTTGCTGCTTTCTTGAAGAAATCTCTTCTTGATTGGATTTCTTCGCTTTTTTGTTTTTTCATTTTGTATAATATTAAATTTATAATATTGCCAATACTAAAATTAGCTTTTCATAACCTTTTGTTTATCAAATTTTTATTGAGAATTACTTGCATGACAACTACTAGAACAACCACCGCTACAACTGCCTTTACAACCGCCTGTACATGAATTATTACATCCCATCGGTTCTGCTTCTGTAGCTTTAACTATTGTAGGTGTATTAGCTAATAATACTGCACCCAAGATAGGCAATGCACCTTTTGCTGCTTTCTTGAAGAAATCTCTTCTTGATTGGATTTCTTCGCTTTGTTTTTTATTTTCCATAAAAAAACCTCCAAATCCCATCGAATTCCAAAACGGGTACTTTAAAAATTGTTTGTTATTATTAATGATATATACAAAAAGAAAACGCGGGAATCCAACTATCGCTCATCCCGCACACCGAGGCTCTCGCATTGCCTATTGTCCAAGGATAAGCAATGCCGAAGCCCACGTTATATTGATATACTATAGTCCAAGTAACTATATATGTATAACAAAACCCATGGGACATTGACTTTGCTTTATCCTGTGGACAATGACCTTGAATTTGCGAGATTCGGTGTGCCACAGATAAAACGTTTGTTCAACGTCTCTTTCTATATATGTTTGTGTCGCCCACCCTTTTACCCGTTAGGGCTTCGGAGCTAACGACGGTGCAAATGTACAAATATTTTTCATGTCT
>JAZSRJ010000029.1:0-4378 GCA_045538425.1 Clostridia bacterium | reverse complement strand
AAAGAGTTAAGAGAACGCTTACAACGAAACGAGTTTCATCTTTACGAACAATATACTGGTCGATACACCATTATGTATGACGAAGAATATATGCCAGGCAAAACCTTGAAAGTAAAATCGCTTGCTGATTTTGCGTTGCTTGAGGATATTCCACAACAACATATCACCAAAATGATCAGTGATATGATGGCTATCTATAACGAAGGATTAGATATTGACAATGCTGGTGACAATCTTCTATATGATCAAAAAACAGGGTTCAATTTTATTGATCTTGATCTCACACCTTATATCATGAAAAAACTACCACTTAACTTATGTTTTGAAGAAATCACCCATCACTTATCTGCATTCTTAGGTGTTTCTGTTGTTCAAGGTATTGCCTTTAAGCAACAACTTGAAAACAACAATTACATCCCAGAAGAAGTAGAAGGCTATATTGGACTTGCCCAAAAATGTGTTATTGGGATACAACATCTAGAACAACAATACCCTCAACTTGCTACCAACAAAAAATATATTGGATGGTTGAATGGTATGAACAAATTCATCGAAGATCTACAAGACTTACTTGATACCATGAATACAGAAGATACCATCTAAAGGAGTACAATATGATTCGTACGCTTCCTATTCTAAAATATGTACCTGAAAAAATCGGCAACTTTAAGCTAGTTGGTTCTGGTTTTTTTGGTGTATGTATTGATGAAGGAGAAAAAGAACCTGTACCACTTGTGACTATTATCTCTTCTCAATACACAAAACAAGAATTGGAAAAAATCAACTCTATCAAACAACAACTCAAAATAGATGGTGTGCAACTGGCAGTAGACTACGATATCCAACCAATCTATTTTGACAATCCAGTCATCAATACCGAAATTGAGAATAGCAAATATGGTTATTTCAAAATGGCAAAAGAAGGCGTCATCTATAAAGAAGAATACATGACCGGAATACCATTCTATATCAACACCAAAAAGACGGTTCATCACGAACGTGCACACAATATTCCACCGATTCATCTACAAAAATATATCCTAGATGCATATCATATCCTAGATGCTGGACTAACGCTAGACTATATTGGACTCAACTTTTTATACGATAAGAAAAAAGGATTTTCTTTTATCGATATCTCTATGGTTGACCCAGCAGATTTTGCAGAGATCCCTGGACTCTCTAATTGTCCAGAATATTCAACTATTGAAAAATTGTTAGATGTTGTGACTGCTGTCTTTTCTTTGTCTAGCAGTTATGCACATTATCTACTGCAATTATTGTCTGTCGACATCAACAATCAAACATATCTAAAAGATACTTTTGAGTTCTTGCATTTTTGGAAAAAAGTACATCCAGTATTTTCCCTACTAGAACAATCTTATCCATCCATTGTAGATAATGCAAAATATCAAAAATGGAAAAACATCTATCGCTATGCTGACCAACTACAACAAATGGTCTCTTCTCTACCATTGTATCGCCAATGGCTCAATTGTCCTCATCCACAAGAGTATGTATACATCCCTGATGAAGAGGAAGAATTAGAAAAGGAAGACGGCATGGACGACATGTAAAAAAAGACATATCACTAAGATATGTCCTTTTTTTTGTTTATTATTATTTTACATCGTAGATAGATTTCCACCATTCTATTTTGGTATTGACCACAGCATGACGAATAAGATATTTTCTTCTCTTTTCATATTGTTTGTCCAACTCCAACAATTTTGCATTCAATTCTTCTTCCTTAATTTGAGCAACACGAATACGATCGTTCTCAACCGCTTGATTGCTTTCTTGAATGGTATCCAAAATTTGGGTTACAGCCTTTTTACTTTCTGCTATTTGGAACTTACTATCATGTAATACACTTTGTTGTAAGTATCTTGCCTTTTCTTTACCTGTAAGCACTTTTTGAAGAGCACTATCATACATGTTCATCATGGTTTCGATCTTGACGCTATGCTCTTTTCTTAATTTTTCTTTTTGATTTTCGTGATTGTAGTTGTTGGTTGCAATCGCATTCTTAATACTTATATCACTAAGTTCTTTTGTTTTTGTCTCAACTTTTTGATCAAAATCCTCACGTGCTTGCACTTTCTTTTCATCTACAATTGCTTGTTTTTCTATCATAGAGATATTGTTGATATCAAGATATTCCCCGATGCGTACACCTTCTGTTGTGATGTACTCTTCCATTAGATCCATACTTTCTTTACAACGAGTAAACAAATCATGTCTTTGGTGCTCCAAAACATCTTTGGTATAGTTTTCCAAATTATCCAATTGCATTTGTAATGTTTTGTATAGTTCTAGATATTCTTTTCTTACAATTTCGTGTTGTTTTTCTGCTAGTTTGATTTGGCTAGCAATATGATGATTGCTTTTTTCATCATCGTCTTCTACTGTGATTTGATAATCTTTTAAGTTTTCTGTCATATCAAAATAAGCAGTATTGACTAGGTGTAGGCATTCTTTCACTTCTTGTTCGATACCTTCACGTCTACGTTTGATGATTTTGTCTAAACCTTCTTTTTGTTTTTCCAATTGTTTTACCCATTCTTCTTCCATAGCAAGAAGTCTAGATTTCATCAATTGTTTTAGTCTTACTTCCCCTTTATACAAAAGCAACATTTCGATATTGTTGCGTCTAGCAAGTAAGTTGAAGTTGTCTAGTGCAAATTGATCCATAGCAAGTTTTGAATGAAAACTTTGCTCTAGTTTTCTCTTTTCTTTAGTGAGAGTTTGGTGACGATTGACAAGTTCGATATCATAAGAAATATTTTTCAATCTTTGCTTATGCTCTAGATTGGCAATTGTTTCATCTTTTCTCAATTTTTCTTCCGTAATAGAATATTTGATACCTTTATCGATACCATCCAATTGATACTCAAATTGTATTTCGCGTTGTTGCAAAATAAGACTACTACAATCATCTTCGTATTGACGATCAATCGTAAGAAGTGTGTGTTGATGTTGTTGTTTTTGTTCTTCTTTTTGGTAAGCAAGACGATTGTTTTCTTTTCGAGTCATGTCTTGATACAAGTCAAGATCGTTCTCGTATTGAAGAGTCAATCTTTCTTTTTCTTTTTCCAATACCAAACAATTCTCGATCAAGTCCACACGCATAGTAGACAATGTCTCTTTCAACACTTCCGCCATGGCAATCTTTTTCTCATCAATCTCTTTTGTGTTTGCTTTGTAAGTAGCAATAGAAGTTTTGATAGCATCTTTGGCAAGTTTGATCTCTTCTTTGCTGACAGCATCATCTAATTGTTGTTGTAATAATTTGTCTTCTTTTTGTTGTGCATGTTCGAGTTTACAACGTTCGTGATCCAACTTGATGACATCCTCTTGAAAAATCTTATTGGCTTTGTCTACACGTTGTTGATACGTAGCATTTTCTTTTTTCAATTTTTCATTGATTTTGTCAATGGTCGTCTCGTACACATTTTTCATTTTTGCCATTTTCTTTTCTTGTGATTCAATGGCACTGGCTTGTTTTGCATCTAGTTTTGCCAAAGCATCTTCGTATGCTTTGATTTCTTGTGCTTTTTCTTTTTCATATTTTGCACGTCTTTCATCCACCAATTTTGCAATACGATCTAGTTCGGCATCATGCTCAGTATTCAGTTTTGTGTTCTCTTCCAACGCTTGTTGACGTTTTTCATGTGCTTCTTTTTGAGCCAAACGTTTGTCTTCTTCTTGCATTTTCTTGCTACGATTAACTTCCACTTCTAGCGTCTTAGCCAATTTGTCAAGTTCTTTATCGCAAAGCAGATGGACATTGTTGGTCTCTTTTTCTATCTCAGCAAGTGTATCTTTGCATGTATCTAAGATCTCTCCACGAGCACGCACAAAATCCCCTTGCACTGTAAGGCGCAAAGTATAATCTTCTTCAAGTTCTTTTAAGTAAGACTCTGGAAGCATGACCTTGATATCTTCAATCATCTTTTTGTTTGGTTGTTTCAATTGTTGTTGAAGTACTGTATCCACTGTCACAACTGGTGCAACCACTTTTCTTGGTCTACCTCTTTTCTTAGTCTCCACTACTTCTTTTCTTGGACGACCGACAGGACGCTTAACCACTTTCTTTGGACGACCAACTGGACGCTTATTCCTGGATCTAGCAGTTTTTTTTCTTGTCTTATCTTTCAATTCCGTTTCGTCTATCTTTACGTTTTCCATTTTATAATCCCTTAATAATTCATCTTTTGTTCTGTTGTCTTCTATTTCCCATTAACAACAATAGAACATTATACTATTGTTATTGTATCAAATAATTACAAAATTCCCAAATAATATTGAATATAATTTTGAAAAAATTATTTGGCTAAACCAAAAATAAATAATTGTATTTTTGTTCTTTATAAAG